>JACVXW010000202.1 GCA_015661135.1 Chloroflexota bacterium | reverse complement strand
GATGCCATCCTCTTCCCGACCCGGCAGGAGCGTGGAGGCTCGGCGTGACCAGCGGCAACGATCCCGACAACCGGTCCGGCGCCCGCAAGGGCGGCTCGGGGGGTGACCGCCACAGGAGCGGGCGCCTCGTGATGGGTCCACGGGCCGCCGCGCGGATGGCCGTCGACCCCACGATGACCGAGGACCGCAGGCTCCTCGAGCAGTCCGAGCGCCCCGCCTTCCTCAACACGGACCCGTGGCGCGCGCTTCGCATCCTGGCCGAGTTCGTCGAAGGCTTCGACGCGCTCGCCACGCTCGGGCCGGCGATCACCGTCTTCGGCTCCGCCCGCGTCCTGGAAGGATCGGCCGTCTACAACACGGCGCGAGCAATCGGCCGGCTCCTCGCGGAGGATGGCTACGCGATCATCACCGGTGGCGGTCCAGGCGTGATGGAGGCGGCGAATCGCGGCTGCCAGGAAGGCGGCGGCATCTCGGTCGGCTGCAACATCGAGCTGCCCCACGAGCAGGACGTCAACCCGTACGTGGATCTCGCGGTCGAGTTCCGCTACTTCTTCGCCCGCAAGACGATGTTCGTCAAGTACGCGGACGGCTTTGTCATCCTGCCGGGCGGCTTCGGCACGATGGACGAGCTGTTCGAGGCGCTCACCCTCATCCAGACCGGCAAGGTCCGCCACTTCCCGATCATCCTCGTGGGATCGGCCTTCTACGGTGGCCTCATCGCCTGGCTCCGAGGTCGCCTGCTTGCCGACGGGATGATTGACGAGGGGGACCTGGACCTCATCGCCGTGACGGACGATCCAGCGGTCGTGGCGGAGACCTTCAGGCGGGCCGCCCGGCGGCGGCAGGGCACGGCGGCGACCCAGGCTCCGTGAGGCGGGGCCTTCAGCGCGGTCAGTCCTGTGGGACGGCGACCTCGATGTGCCCGCCCACGATCCGGACCGGGTAGTAGCGGAGTCGGCGGACCCGGGTGAGCCGGCGCGCCTCCGCCTTGCGGCCGGGCACGTCCGGCCTTGAATGGCGGCCGCCGGGCGTCCAGACCGGGTGATAGACGCCCTCAGCGTCCAGGCCGCCGGTCGTCGGCATCTGGACCGGATCGCCGGTCGCGAGATCGAAGCGCCCCTCGTGGAGCGGGCAAGCCACGATGCAGCCGTCCAGCTCGCCCAGGCTGAGCGGCGCCGACATGTGCGGGCAGCGATCGTCCACCGCGGCGATGCCGGACGCCGTGTGGGCCACGAGGACGTCGAGGTCGCCGATCGTGACGCGGCGCATGGCGCCGGGCGGAAGGTCGTCGACCGACAGGACGCTCATGAACGCGGCACCGGCAGCGCCGACGGCGCGCAATCCGGGAGGGAACGCGAGGGCTCGCCCGGATCCGGACGCCTGATCTGTCATCGCCGGATTGTGCGCCTCACTCCGATGCCATGGCGGAGGTGCCCTCGGCGCTCGCGGCCGCGCCTCCGACCGTCGTCGCCGCCTGCGGCGCCGCGGCGTGCGACGTTCGCAGCGGGATCTCTCGCATCAGCAGGGCGACGGCGAGGGACGCGATGGTGGTAATGACCCCGATCTGGAAGATGTTGGCGATCGCGATGCTGTACGCCTCGTGGATGCCGAGGACGATCTTCGGGATCAGCGGCTCGACGAACGGACGAGCCACAGCAGGGACCCCCTCGAGGATCGCCTTGCCGAGGTCGCCGACGAGGTTCAGCCTGGATCCTTCCCCGCCGAACTGGTCCACCGCCTGTTGGGGCACGCCCGCGGCCACGAGCTGGGTCGGGATCTCCGAAGTCAGCCGCGTGCCGAAGACGGTCCCGAGCGTGGCGAGTCCGATTGATCCCCCGATCTGGCGGAAGAAGGTCAGGTTGCTCGTCGCCACGCCGAGGTAGCGGAACGAGACCGCATTCTGGACGACGATCGTGAAGACGGACAGCGTCGGCCCGATGCCGAGGCCGGTGATGAACATCCACGTCCACAGCACGGGCAGGGGCGTGGTCGCGCGGAGGTTGGTCATGAGGTACAGCCCGATCGCCATGACCGCGATGCCGGCGACGATGACCGGCTTGTAGCGTCCGGTCCGGGCGACGATCTGGCCGGACACGATCGAGCTGATGATCAGCCCCGCGAGGAGCGAGAGGGAGTAGAGGCCCGAGTTCGTGGGCGTCGCGCCCTGGACGAACTGGAACCACTGGGGCAGGAAGATGACCGCCCCAAAGAACCCGAAGCTGATCAGGAACGTGGCGGTCATGGACGCTGCATAGGTTCGATTCCGCCACAGGTCGAGGGGAACGATCGGCTCCTTGGCGCGCGACTCCACGAACAGGAAGACGAGGCCGAGGAGTGCGCCGATCGCGACGAGACCGCCGACCTCGAACGTCCCCCAGTCGAGCGTCTGCTTGTTCGTGAGACCCACGAGGAATGTGCCCACGGCGAGCGTGAATACTGCGGCGCCCAGGTAGTCGAGGTTTCTCGAGGCGTCCGATCGCTTGATCGTGGGCAGGAGGCGCCAGATGACGAACAGGGCCACGAGCCCGAGCGGCAGGTTGACGAAGAAGATCCAGTGCCAACTGACGCGCTCCGTAAGGAAGCCGCCGAGGAGCGGCCCCACGATGGAGCTGAGTCCGAAGACCGCCCCGAACAGGCCCTGGTACTTGCCGCGCTCGGCGGGCGTGAAGAGGTCGCCGATGACGGCCAGCGAGATCGGGAAGAGGGCGCCGGCGCCGAGGCCCTGGATCCCGCGGAAGAGGATCAGCTGGGTCATGTCCTGGCTGAGGCCGGACAGGACGGAGCCCACCAGGAAGAGCCCGATGCCGATCATCAGCAGCGGCCGCCGACCGTACAGGTCAGACAGCTTGCCGTAGAACGGCACGGTGATCGTGGACGCGAGCAGGTAGATCGTGATCGTCCAGGTCAGGAGGGCCTGGCCGCCGAGCTCGGTGACGATCGTGGGCAGGGCGACGCTGACGATGGTCTGGTCGAGTGCGCCGAGCAGCAGCCCGAGCATGACCGCGCCGAGGATCTCCATCTTGGCGCGATGCGACAGACCGAGCGCCGGATCTTCCTGGATCGTCGGGACGCCGGCGGGCGTGCGATCAGGCGTGCTGGTGGGTGTGCGAATGGCTCGCGAAGGCCTCGTCGGCGTCGATCGCGCGCCGGATGTCGGCGAACGCCTGGGCGAGACAGACGAGCTGGCCGGGGGCGAGATGCCCGAGAATCGCGGTCAGGCGATCCTGCCGGAGGGCCTCGATCTCCTGGAGCGCCCGACGCCCACCGTCGGCGAGGTGGACGAGGACAACGCGACGGTCGTCGGGGACGCGGCCCCGCTCGACGAGCCCTCGTTCCTCCATCCGGTCGATGATGCCGGTGGCGCTGCTGACCGAGACGTCGAGGAGGTCTGACAGCCGGCTCATCGCCAGGTCCCCGTGGTGCTGGAGCATCCACAGGACGTGGAGGTGCGTCATGCTGACGCCGAGCTTCACGAGCCGGCCGCTCCCCGCGCAGCGGATGCTGCTGACAACGTCCACGATCGCGGCAAGGATCTGCTCCGTAAGGAGGTCGGGTCCAGGATCTGGTTCGCTGCTGGGAGGCGGAATACTTGCCATGGCCCGAATAATCTACCTGATGACGATGATTCAGGCAACGTTCACGGTCTCGCCCGTGTCGAGCGAGCCACGAAGGAGGGCGGCGTGCGCTTCGCGCTGATGATCGAGGCCCAGCAGAGCCTGTCCTACGCGGACCAGTTGGCATTGGTCCGCCGGGCGGAGGCAGCCGGGTTCGAGGCGTTCTTCCGGAGCGATCACTACGCCGCCTTTCCGGGCCCATCGGACGGGCCCACCACGGACGCCTGGACAGTCCTGGCCGGCCTTGCCCGGGAAACGGAGCGAATCACCCTCGGGGTCCTCGTCAGCCCGGTGACCTTCCGGCATCCGGGCAGCTTCGTGAAGGTCGTCACCACCGTCGATGAGATGAGCGGCGGCCGGATCGAGGTTGGCGTGGGTGCCGGCTGGAATGCGCACGACCACCGGCCGCTGGGGCTGTCGTTCCCCGAGATCGGGGAGCGGGCGGACCTGATGGAGGATCAGCTGGCGGTGCTGCACGGTCTGTGGGGCGAGGCCGACGGGTGGTCGTACGCCGGCCACCAGGTCTCGGTGGAGGGCGGGTTCCTCCGGCCCAGGCCGGTAGTCGTGCCGGGCCGGCCCCTCGGCGCAACTGGTCAGGCGAGGCCGCGGCTCATCGTGGGCGGCGAAGGATCGCCGCGCGGGTTCCGGATCGCGGCCCGCTGGGCGGACGAGTTCAACCTGACCTCGTCGCCCCCGGACCGGGCCCGCGAGCAATTCGCGGCCCTGGGCGCGGCCTGCCGGGCGATCGGGCGGGATCCGGCGACGATCACGCGTTCGGCCATGATCGGGACGATGATCGGCCGGGATGACGCCGAGGTCGCGGCGCGACGCTCCGCGCTGCTTGGCGCGCTCGGCGTCGCGGACGCGGCCGGGTCCGCGTGGTACGAGGCGCGCACTGCCCGCTGGATCCTCGGCACGCCGGACGACGCACGGGCGATGATCCGCCGGTTCGCCGACGCGGGGGTGGAGCGGATCATGCTCCAGGACTTCCTGCCCCTGGACCTGGAGATGGTCGACCTGATGGCCGACGAACTGATCGGCCGGGTGTAGGGCGGGCCCCACGCGGTCACTTGTCAGGAAGTTGGTGAATAGCTCCCGTGTGGGGAGCAAGTGACACAAACAGGGCGGGGCGAACCGCTCGGCCGGGCGCGGGCGCGGCGGGCGGCGGGCGCGGCGCCAACCGTGCGATGCCGTCGCTGCACGAGCCCTACGACCGGTAGAACCCCATCTCGATCGCCAGGCGCATCGTCCTGCCCGCCGCAAGGGGATGGAGGCCGCCGGGCGCGCCGGCCAGGTAGCGGCGGAGGCCCTGGGGCGCGTGTGTCTGCGGCTCCAGCGCGATCGCGTCACGGCCCGAGGGACTCGCGGCCACGATGCAGACGCCGGCGTTTGATCGGGTCCGGACCAGCGCCCGGATCCCGAGCGTGGGCCAGGACAACTCGGCTGCCGGGTCGCCAACCTCGAGCCAGGCTGCATCGAGATCGTCCTGCATGGCGCCGAGGGCGCGGAGGTCGAACGGACCGCCGACCGGCTCGATCTCGGACGCGGGATCGACATTGGACGGGAGTACGGCGGCCGCGTCGATCCGGACCTCCATGGGCCGGCGGAACCAGGGATGGAGCCCGATCCCGGCCGGCATCATCACGTCACCCAGATTCGTCAACGACTGCTCGATCCGCAGGCTTGCCCCACCCACGACGACCCGAAGGGTTGCCTCGTACGGCCACGGCCAGCCGTCACCTCCGCCGCGCACGGCAAGCGACCCGTCCGCCCGGACGGTCCACGGGACGGCGTAGACCTGTCCGTGAATGGCCGAGCCGTCCGTGGTGTTGGATTCGATCCGGACCTCCCGGTTCCCGACCGGGGTCGGCGTCGCCGCGATCCGGTTGCACCACGGCGCCATCACATAGGCGCCCCAGCTGAACGGCTCCCGACCGTGCCTCGCCGGATCGCGCGGGGTCCGCAGCAGGTCCTGGCCGAAGACACGCAGCCGGTGGAGCCGGGCGCCAACCTCGAGCCAGGCCGCGTCGAGATCGTCCCGCATGGCGCCGAGG
>JACVXW010000201.1 GCA_015661135.1 Chloroflexota bacterium | reverse complement strand
CGGATCATGGACCTCTGCCGGAAGCCGCTCGCGGAGATCAACCGCGTCGTCCGCCAGGCGGCCCGGCGGCCGGAGCGATTCCATGTCCGCGGTGGCCTTGAGGTCCGCCGGACCGAAGAAAGCGTCCACGAGCCCGGGGCGGTGCTGGTCCAGCCGCAGGACCAGCAGCAGGTAGTCGCGGGCAACGGGATCGGGGGCCGGGACGGTCCGCGTGCCACCCACGGCGGGCACCAGCGCCATCAGCCGGGGCCCGGTCGCGAACCCTGCCGCGGGCCGGCCGGTCCCGATTCACCGACGAACGGCATCCCCAGCCGGTCAATCGCGTCCAGGCTCATCCGCAGCACCGCACCCTTGGCCGCGGCGACCTCGCGGACGTATGCCGCCGCCTCGTCGTCGCGCATGGGGCGTCCTCGGACGATGTCCTTCGGCCGGCCCACCTGGAGCCACGAGAGGTGGTAGCGGTCCATGCTTCCCCAGGCAGTCGAGAGGAGTTCATCCGACAACTGGAGCCAGGTCCGAAGCGCGTCCATGGACGGGTTGGCCTCCAACCTCGCGCCCTCACGCACCAACTGGCGCGTCCGGTCGATGAGCTCGTCCCGTGTCACGCGCCGGCGCCGTCGCCCGCCGACGGGACGGGCTCACCCCGGATGAACGCCTCGCGATCGGCGCGGGCCCGCAGGGTCAGGGGCCCGGGGTTTCCCGTCCCGATCGGCTGGCCCTCGAACCGCGTCACGGGCAGAATCCCGGCCACGCTCGAGCAGATGAAGGCCTCATCGGCCTCGGCAAGGTCGCGCGTCGTCAGCCAGCTCTCGGTCGTTCGCAACCCGGCGCGGGCCGCCCAGGCGAGGATCCAGCTCCGCGTGGTGCCGGGCAGGATCGCGCAGCCGAGGTCCGGCGTCGCCAGTTCGTCCCCCCGGATCAGGAAGACGTTCGCCGACGTCGCCTCGGACAGGAAGCCGTCGATGGTCAGGAACAGGGCGTCGTCGGCACCGGCACGCCGCGCTTCGAGACGTGCGTGGACGTAGTCGGCGCGGCTCGTGGTCTTGAGCGTGACGAGCGGGTTCTCGGGGTCCCGTCGGACCGCGCTGGCGACCAGGTGGAGGCCGTGCTCCAGATGGCCGATCGGGAACGGTGGAACGGGCCATGCCTGGATCGCGATCGTCGGTGGGGTGCCGTCCCCTGCGGGAAGGAGTCCCCGGCCGTGGATCGCGCCCCGCGACACGGTGATGCGCACGGACGCATCAGCGTCCGGGCCGTCGAGGCCCTCGGCCGCGAGGAGCGCTCCGATCGCGATCCCGATTCGCACGCGCGCATCGTCGGGAAGGGCGATGTCCAGGCCGTCGGCCGAGCGCTCGAGGCGATCGAAGTGCTCCACGAGCTCGATGACGCGCCCGCCGCGGGCGCGCATCGTCTCGAAGACCCCATCGCCGAGCTGGAACCCGCGGTCGAAGACGGACAGGTGCGCGCCCTCTGCCGGGAGTAGGTGGCCGTCCACCCACACGTGGCGCGGCTCCTCGACGGGCAGCGCCCCGTGCGCCGCAACGTGGGCCTTGCTGGTCTCGCTCACGCGCGACCTCGCTGCCGCCGATCGCGCCGAGCGGGCCACGCGCCTTGGCGACGGTCTCTTCCCACTCCTCGGCCGGATCGCTCCGCCAGGTGATCCCGCCACCCACATGGAGGGTGAGCCGAGCCCCATCGGCCACGAAGGTCCGGATGAGAATGCTCGTCTGCATCGCCCCATCGGCCCCGATCCAGCCCGCCGCGCCTGTGTACGGACCGCGCCGGACGGGCTCCATGCCCTCGAGCAGCTGCATCGCCCGGATCTTCGGGGCGCCGGTGATGCTGCCGCCCGGGAACGAGGCCGCGAGGAGGTGGAACGCGTCCACGCCGTCGGCGAGTCGGCCCGTCACAGTCGAGACGAGATGCTGGACCGTGGCGGTCCGCTCCAGCCGGCAGAGGCGGGGGACCCGGATGGTGCCCGGCACGCAGACCCGCCCGAGGTCGTTGCGGAGGACGTCCACGATCATCACGTTCTCGGCCCTGTCCTTGCCGGACGCCAGGAGCTCGCGCGCCAGTGCCCGATCCTCATCCCGGTCGCGGCCGCGCGGCCGGGTGCCCTTGATCGGATCCGTGGCGACGAGACCGTCCGCGGTGACGGACAGGAACGGCTCCGGCGATGCGGACAGGATGGCCCGCCGCGCCCCCGTGACCGCGCTGGCGCCCAGGTCGACGTACGCGGCGAACAGGCTTGGGTCGCCGGTTCGCAGGCGGCGGAACAGTGGCCACGGGTCACCCCGGAAGGCTGTCGCCAGCCGCCTCGTGAGGTTGGTCTGGTAGATCTCGCCCCGCGCAATCTCGGCCCGAACCACCTCCACGCCGGCTTGGAAGGCCGCCCGGCCCAGGCCGGATCGGAACTCGAAGGCCGAGGGCGGCTCGTCGCCCATGACCGGCACGCCTGCCCGGCCGGCACTGACCCGCTCGCGCACCTCCGCGAGCCGGCGATCCAGCCGCGCGATTCGCTCGTCCAGTGCCCGGCCGGCGAGCCACGCCCGGCCCGTCCGCCGATCCCAGGCGATGACCCAGTCGTGGAGTGCCAGGCGGAGCAGCGGCAGCTCCTGGTCCGCGGCCGCGGTCGCCGGCAGCGCCTCGAGGCGCCGCCCGAGATCGTAGGCGAGGTATCCCACCAGGCCGCCGGAGAACCTCGGGGCGTCGGCGTCGGCCATCGGCGCGGAGGACAAGCGGGCCAGGACCCGTCGGGCGGTGGCAAACACATCGGGGCCGTCGGCCGGGGCCTCGAGAACCGCCACGGGATCCGCGGTGACATAGCTCCAGCGTGCGTTCCGGCCCGGACGCGCGCTCTCCAGGACGACGAGGCCGGGCAGGTCCAGGAGGCGCTCGGCCGCGTCCATCGGCGCAACGGCATCAAGCTCGGGCAGGCGGAGGCATCGAACGCCCGGGGGCAGGACGCCTGCTCGTGTGCCGGCGCGCGCGCTCGAGATCTGATGGTCGGTCACGCGGCGATGATAGTCGGCACCATGGCCGGCCCCGTACCGACGCCTGCCCGCATTCCGTCAGTCGCGACCGGTTGTCCGCTCGCGCCGGCTGAAGTCAAGGAGTACGGATCGGCACTCGGCCGCGAGGCGCTCCGCCTGGCGAACGATCCAGGGGTCGACGCGCGTCGAATCCTCCACCGTGACCGTCGGCCCCCGGGCGCCGTCGTCGAGGACGATCCCGGCGGTGCTCCGGTAGTCGGCCGCCCAGTTGGTCGCCAGCTGAAGGATCGCGTCGGCAACCACGCGCTCGCCGAACAGCCAGTCCAGGTGGGTCGCGTTGAGCATGGCCACGATGTCGGCGACCGGCACCGGCGCTCCTCGCGGTATCCGCGCGATGAGGCTCACCACCCGCAGGGCCGTGAACGGATCACCCGATTCGGCGATCACGGGCGGAGCGAGCACGGCATCGGGCAGCCCGGCGGGCGCGGGGCGCAACTCGCCGAGTCCGGCGCCGGGGCCGGGCCCGCTCACGAGGCCACCGCCACACCGACGCCAGCCCGCCGCCGAATGGACAGCGCCACGACTCCGGCCGCAACGGCCATCCAGCCGGCCACGATGAACGCGATGCCGTAGTCGCCGACCAGGTCGCGGGTCGCCCCGGCGGCGAACGCGGCGATGGCCGCCCCGAACATGTGCGAGGCGAAGATCCAGCCATACACCACGCCCACGTTGCGACGCCCGAACACGTCGGCCGCGAGGGCGATTGTCGGCGGCACGGTGGCGATGTAGTCGAGGCCGAACAGGATCGCGAACGCGGTGATCCCCAGCGTGTCGTGGATGTTCGGCACGAACAGGAGGCTGATCCCCCGGAACACGTAGTAGACGAGGAGCAGGCGTCGTGGATCCACCCGATCCGTGAGCCAGCCGGAGCCAATCGTGCCGAAGAAATTGAACACGCCCATGACCGCGAGGGCCCCGGACGCGGCAACGGGGCTGAACCCATGGTCCGCCGCATGGGCGATGAAGTGCTGTCCGATCAGGCCGTTGGAAGTGGCGCCGCAGACGAAGAAGGTCCCGGCCAGCAGCCAGAAGTCGCTCGATCGGACGGCCCGGCGCATGATCCCCGGCTCCGGGCCGGTCGCGGCGGCCACCGGACCCACCCCACCAAGCGGCCGGAGGCCCATGTCCGCAGGGTCGTTGCGGAGCAGCAGCAGTACGGGCAGGACCACGGCCAGGCAGACGACCCCGATCGCAACGGCGCCGAATCGCCAGCCGGCCGTCGTCGCAAGGATGGTCAGGGCCGGGAAGAAGACGAGCTGGCCGGCGCTGCCGCTCGCCCCGAGGATCCCAAGCACCAGACCACGCCGCTGGACGAACCAGCGGTTGGCGACGGTCGCCGCGAGGATGCTCGCGACGAGGCCGGTGCCGATCCCTGACAGGAGGCCGAAGAAGATCGCCAGCTGCCACGCCTCGCTGATCAGGCTCGAGGCGGCCATCGAGACGGCGGTAATCACGAGCGCGGCGATCGTGATCCGGCGGACGGAGAGGCGACCCAGGAGCGCGCCACTGACCGGGCCCGACAACCCGAAGACGACGAGCCCGACCGCCGCGGCGAGCGACAGGAGCGCCTTGGACCAGCCGGTATCCGACTCCATGTCGAGGAGGAAGGCACCGGGCGCGGTCCTGGTCCCCGCGGTGACGAGCAGGACAAGTGC
>JACVXW010000038.1 GCA_015661135.1 Chloroflexota bacterium | reverse complement strand
CCGGTCCGACGGGATGTCCATGACCGTCTCGAGGCGCAGGCCCAGGAGGTCCCGCCAGAGGGGGAGGCTTGCGTCGATGGAGCGCACGACGAGCGCGACGTGGTGGATCCGGCCCGGCGGCAGCACAGACACGGGGCGCCTCCCTTCGGTCGACCTTGGCATGGTCAGATGGTGATCAGTTCGCGGTGGACGCCCCAGGCAGCCCGCAGTCGGTCGGCGATCTCGCCGACCGTGGCATACGCCCGAACGGCTTCGACGAGTGGCGGCATGAGGTTGTCGGTCCCGCGGGCGGCATCGTCGAGGCGACGCAGGGCGGCCGCCCAGGCGGCCGGATCTCGCTCTGCTCGAACGCGACGGAGGCCTTCGACCTGGCGGCGCTCCCCTTCCGGGTCGATCTTCTGGGTCGGCGGCGTCGTCGACGCCTCGTCCCGGAACTTGTTGACGCCCACCACGACCTGATCCCCGGAGTCGATGGCCCGCTGGGTCCGATATGCCGATTCCTGGATCTGGCGCTGCTGGAACCCGGCATCGAGCGCGGCGAGCGTCCCGCCCATTGACTCGATCTCTTCGAGATAAGCGGTGGCGGCGGCCTCGAGCTCGTCGGTCAGGGTCTCGACGAAGTACGAGCCGGCCAGCGGGTCCGGGGTCTCGGTCACGCCCGCCTCGTAGGCCAGGATCTGCTGCGTCCGGAGTGCGAGACGGACGGATTCCTCGGTCGGCAGGGCGAGGGCCTCGTCGCGCGAGTTGGTGTGCAGGCTCTGGGCGCCGCCGAGCACCGCCGCGAGCGCCTGGAGCGCGGTCCGGACCACGTTGTTGTCCACGGACTGCGCGGTCAACGAACTGCCGGCCGTCTGGACGTGGAACCGGCAGGCCATGGACCGCGGATTCTGGGCCTTGAACCGGTCCCGGACGATCCGGGCCCACATCCGGCGGGCAGCCCGGAACTTGGCGACCTCCTCGAACAGCTCGGACCAGGCCGCGAAGAAGAAAGACAGCCGGGGCGCGAAGTCGTCGATCTCGAGGCCGCGGGCGAGGGCCGCCTCCACGTACGCGATCCCGTCCGCGAGGGTGAACGCCAGCTCCTGGGCGGCCGACGCACCGGCCTCGCGCATGTGGTAGCCGCTGATCGAGATCGTGTTCCACTTCGGGAGCTCACGAGCCCCGAACTCGAAGATGTCCGTCACGAGGCGCATGGACGGCCGGGGTGGGTAGATCCACGTTCCGCGGGCGATGTACTCCTTGAGGATGTCGTTCTGGACCGTACCGGACAGCTGGTCGCGGGCGACGCCCTGGCGCTCGGCGGCGGCAACGTAGAGGGCGACGAGCGTGGCGGCGGTGGCGTTGATGGTCATCGACGTGGAAACCTCGCCCATCGGGATCCGGTCGAACAGGACCTCCATGTCGGCGAGGCTGGAGATCGGGACGCCCACGCGGCCCACTTCCCCGGCGGCCTCGGGGGCGTCCGAGTCGAAACCCATCTGTGTGGGGAGGTCGAAGGCGACGGACAGGCCAGTCTGGCCCTGCTCGAGGAGGTACCGGAAGCGGCGGTTCGTCTCATCTGCCGTGGCGAAGCCGGCGTACTGGCGCATCGTCCAGAGGCGGCTGCGGTACATCGTCGGCTGGACGCCGCGGGTGAACGGGAACTCGCCGGGCCGGCCCAGGTCGCGGTCCTCGTCAAGGCCGGCGAGATCGGCCGGCGTGTACAGGTCCCGGATCTCGAGGGTCGAGGACGTCTCGAAGCGCTCGCGGCGCTCGGGCGCGCCCTTGAGGGAACGAGCGCGCGTCTCCGCACGCCATCGCTCCCGAGCGGTGTCCGGCTGACCCGCTTCCTCGTCCGGAGGGGGCCGGCGATCGCCGTCGCTCATGTCACTCGATCACGAGCAGGAGCTCGCCGAGGTCGATCGTGGACCCGGCACCCACGAGGAAGCGTGCGACTGTGCCGCCTCGGGGGGCTCGAAGTTCGTTCTGCATCTTCATCGCCTCCACCACGAGGAGCTGCTGGCCGGCCAGGACCTGGTCGCCCGTCGCGACCGCCGTGGAGACGACCACGCCGGGGATCATGGCACGGACTTCGGTCGGGCCGCTGTGTCCGGCGTCGGGCCGGTCGCGAACAGCGCGCTCGCGGAGGGCTGCCCGGGCCGCCGGTTCAAGCTCAACCTCCAGGCGCCAGCCATTCACGACGACCTCGCGCCGACTGATCCCTCGGCTGCCGTGGAGCCCCGGCTCCAGGGGCAGGAGGAGAATCGCCGTCTTATCGCTCCCGGGTGCCCCGTGGCCGTCCGTGCCGTCGCGCAGAAGGACGCGATGCTCGTCGTCCACGGGGATCAGGCGGGCCGCCGGTGAAGGTCCCTCCACGACAATCGCCGGCCTCGCCACCCCGTCGTCGCGCCCGGCAAGGCGAACGCGGACGCCACCCCCGCTGCTGCTCATCGCGGCCAGCGGTCCACGGCGGACTCCAACCCGGCCCGTTGCCAGCCGATCCCGGCGGCGCTCGAGATCGAGCGACCATGGTGGGGGCCCTCGTCCGCAACCGAGGCCCGGCCGCCACTTTCGAGCGCGGCGAGGCCGGCTGCAAGGAGGCCGGCCGTCGCGGCCCGCTGGAACTCGGCCGGGCCGTCCCAATGCTCCGCCACCCATCCGGTGGACAACTCGGCGGCGCGGAACGACGGCGCGGCGGCGACGAACCGGTGGAACGGGAGCGTGGTCTGGATACCGGCGATCTCGGTCTCGCCCAGCGCCCGGCGGAGCCGATCGATCGCGGCGTCGCGGTCGGCGGCGTGGACCATGATCTTGGCGACCAGGTTGTCGTAGTCCGGTGGAACCCGGTCGCCGGCGCCGAGTCCGGTGTCCACCCGGACCCCCGGGCCTGCCGGCATCGCCCAGCGCCGCACGAGCCCGGGCGTCGGCGCGAAGTCGCGGCCGGGATCCTCGGCCGCGATCCGGACCTCGATCGCGTGGCTGCGCGGCTCGCCGGCCCGTTCCGCAGCGCCCAGGGCGGCAGACGAGAAAGGCCGGCCGGCAGCCAACAGGAACTGCTCGCGGACGATGTCCAGGCCGGACACGAGCTCGGTGATGCCGTGCTCAACCTGGAGGCGAGTGTTCACCTCGAGGAAGAAGAACTCGCCGTCGGGAGCCCGCAGGAATTCGGCGGTCGCGGCGTTCCGGAGACCCGCTGCGCGACCCACGCGGACGGCCATGTCGTGCAGATCACGGCGTTCCTCCAGCGAGAGCCCGGGGGCCGGCGCCTCCTCGACGAGCTTCTGGTGCCGCCGTTGCAGCGAGCAATCGCGCTCGCCGATGGCGATGACGTGCCCCGTCGCGTCGCCGAGGAGCTGGACCTCGATGTGGCGTGCAGGTCGGATTTCGCGCTCGAGGTAGACGGACCCGTCGCCGAACGCCGCGGCAGCCTCGTGCGAGCCGCCGCTGAGTGCAGCCGGCAGATCCGCGGCCGTCGTAACGCGTCGCATCCCCCGTCCCCCGCCGCCGGCCACCGCCTTCACGAGCAGTGGGTACCCGATCCGGGATGCCGCCTCCACGACGCGGGCAAGCTGGTCCGGCCCGTCGATCATGGCCGGCTCCAGTGTGCCGGGAACGCACCGTACGCCGGCCGCCTCGGCCGCCCGTCGAGCATTGAGCTTGTCCCCGAGGGCATCGATGACGTCCGGCGGCGGTCCGACGAAGACGAGCCCGGCGGCCTGGACGGCCCGGGCGAACGCAGCGCGCTCGGCCAGGAAGCCGTACCCCGGATGGACGGCCTGGGCCCCGGCCGCGAGGGCCGCTTCAACGATCGCGTCGATTCGCAGGTAGCTCTCCGATGGCCGCGCGGGACCGAGCCGGACCGCCTGGTCCGCCAGGCGGACGTGCAGCGCGGACGCATCGGCATCGATTGGCGATCAGCACTCGCTGGAACGGCGGCTCGTCAGCGGTGTCTTTGCGCAAAGACGCTGTCTCCGCCCCGTCAGAGCGGGATGTTGCCATGCTTCTTTCGCGGGTTCGTGTCGCGCTTGTCGGCGAGCATCTCGAGCGCCCGAATCAGGCGGGGCCTCGTCTCCGACGGTCGCAGAACATCGTCGACGTATCCGCGGCTTGCGGCTATGTAGGGATTCGCGAACCCGTCCTCGTACTCCGCGACGAGCCGTCTGCGTTCGGCCGCGGGATCTGCCGCCGCGCCAATGGCATCCTTGAAGATCACGTTCACGGCGCCCTCCGCGCCCATGACGGCGATCTCTGCCGTGGGCCATGCGAAATTCATGTCACCACGCACGTGCCGGCTGCTCATGACGTCATACGCGCCGCCGTACGCCTTGCGCGTGATCACCGTTACCTTGGGGACGGTCGCCTCGCAATATGCGTAGAGCAGTTTGGCCCCGTGCCGGATGATCCCGCCGTGCTCCTGGGCCACCCCCGGCAGAAACCCTGGTACGTCCACCAGCGTGACGATCGGGACGTTGAAGCAATCGCACGTTCGAACGAATCTTGCAGCCTTGATCGACGCGTCGATGTCCAGCGCGCCGGCGAGAACCGCCGGCTGCTGCGCCACGATACCGACGCTGCGGCCGCCGAGACGCGCGAACCCGATGATGATGTTTCGCGCCCAGCCGGGCTGAATCTCCAGGAACTCGCCGTCGTCCACGACGCGCGAAAGCACGTCATGCATGTCGTAGGGCAGCTGTGGATCGTCGGGGATGATGTCATCCAGTTCCGGATCCATCCTGTCAACGGGATCGCTCGTGTCCGTCACGTGCGGCTGGGCGAGGTTGTTCTGCGGCAGGTGGGCAAGGATCCGCCGCACGGCCTCGATCGCCTCAGCTTCATCGTGGGCGGCGAGGTGCGCCACGCCGCTCTTCGTCGTGTGAACCGTCGAGCCGCCGAGTGCCTCGGAATCTACCGATTCGTGCGTCACGGACTTCACGACGTTGGGGCCGGTGACGAACATGTAGCTCGTGCCCTCGACCATGATCGTGAAGTCGGTGATTGCCGGGGAATAAACGGCGCCGCCGGCACACGGGCCCATGATCACGGAGATCTGCGGCACGACGCCGGATGCCATGACGTTGCGCAGGAAGATGTCCGCGTAGCCGCCGAGGGACGCCACCCCCTCCTGGATTCGCGCTCCCCCAGAATCGTTCAGTCCGACGATGGGCGCTCCGACCTTGAGGGCGAGGTCCATCACCTTGCAGATCTTCTCGGCGTACGCCTCCGAGAGCGAGCCGCCGAAAACCGTGAAGTCCTGGCTGAAGACGAACACGAGGCGCCCGTCAATCGATCCGTGCCCGGTGACGACGCCATCGCCGAGGATTCGTTGCTCGCCGGTGCCGAAGTCACTGGAGCGGTGCGTGACGAAGGCGTCCAGCTCAACGAACGAGCCGGCATCGAGGAGCAGCTCGAGGCGCTCGCGCGCCGTCAGCTTTCCGGCGGCGTGCTGGCGCTCGATCCGGGCCGCTCCCCCACCCTGAAGCGATTCGGCGCGCATCTCCTCGAGACGGCGCATACGTTCGTCGTTGGTCGGCACGAGGCGTGACTCCTGTCTTTGCGCAAGGACACCTGCGGCGACGGACGTCCCGGCATGTCCATTCTAGTCGGGTACGCGCCGGATTCCTGCGCCTCGCGGGCGGCTCATGATGCGGGTGTCAGCCGTGGAATCGGCTGGGACGGGCGGACCACGAAATCCACAGTTCGGTGCACAAGTCGATGATCCTGTGGATAACTCGGACGTCGATGGTGCGTCCGGCTGGGGTAGGATTTCGGGACGATCACTCCATCGCGATGATATCGCCGATGCGCGCGCGCCAGATCAACCTCCCGCCCCTCCGTTTTTCGAGGTGATGTTTCGGTGACTCACGTCATAGCCATCGCGAATCAAAAGGGCGGCGTCGGCAAGACGACCACGGCGATCAATCTCGCCGGCGCCCTCGCCGAAGAGGGCCTTCGTGTCTTGTGCGTCGACATGGATCCGCAGGCGAACCTGACCGCCGGTCTCGGCATCAACCTCAACTCGGTCGAGCAATCGATGGCCGACGTGCTGGTTGGTCGGGCAACCGTGGACCAGGTGATCCGCGCGACCGAAACGGCGGGGATCGACGTCGTGCCTGCGCACATCGATCTCGCCGCCACCGAGGGCGAGCTGTTCACCATGCTCGGCCGCGAGGGAATCCTGCGCGACGCCCTGGACGGCCGACTGAAGAATCGCTACGACTACGCCCTCATCGACTGCCCGCCGAACCTTGGCCTGCTGACCGTCAACGGGCTCGTCGCAGCGGACGGCGTAATCATCCCCGTCCAGACGCAGTACTACGCGATGAAAGGCCTCACGAATCTCGTCAAGGTCATCGGCACGATTCGTCTCAAGCTCAATCGGAAGCTGAAGATCCTTGGTCTGCTGGCCACGTTCTACGACAGCCGGACCAACCTCGCCCGCGACATGCTCGAGGAGCTTCGCGTCATCGGCGACCACCACGTCTTCAACTCGATCATCCGAAACACGGTGAAACTCGGCGAGGCGCCGCTGGCCGGACGGCCGATCACTGTATATGCCGGCCATACGGAAGCGGCGCGCATGTATCGCGAACTTGCGCGGGAGGTAATCGAACTTGGCTAGGACGGATTTTCGCGCCGCTGCGGCTCGGCGGCTGTCCGAGGAGCGCGAGCTCTCGCCGGTGATCGTGAGCCTGCTGTCTTCGGGGCGATCGGGCCACACATCCGGGGTGCGGGTGATCCCAGTGAGCCGGATCGCGCCAAATCCGGAGCAGCCGCGCCTTCTCTTCGATCCTGTGACGCTCGAAGAACTTGCGGCTTCAGTTCGCGAACACGGCGTCCTGCAGCCGATCCTGGTCAGGCCGCTCGGTGACAACCAGTACCAGATCGTCGCCGGCGAGCGCCGCTGGCGGGCGTCGAAGATCGCCGGCAACGAAACCATCCCTGCCCTCGTCGAGGAGATCGACGACGACACCGCGCTGGAGATCGACATCATCGAGAACCTCCAGCGCGAGGACCTCTCCCCGCTCGATGAAGCCGGGATGTACGACCGGATGGTCCGTGAGCACGGCTACTCGGTCCGCAAGCTCGCCCAGAAACTCGGCAAGGACAAAGGCTATCTCGAGAACCGCCTGCGCCTCGCGGACGCCCCACCGGAGGTCCGGGAGCTGGTGTCTCTGCGCAAAGACACCCTGTCCCATGCGTACGAGCTGATGAAGGTCGCGGACCCCAAGAAGCGCAAGCGCCTCGCGGCGGCAGTGGCCCGCGGCGACCTCACCCTCGCCAAGCTCCGTGACCGGATCGAGGGTCGGCGCTCGAGGCCGGTGGCCGAACCGACGACCGGTTCCGCCGGTGGTGACGTGTCGTCCGACGCCAGCGCGGACGATGCCGAAGCGGCGTGGACCGGCCGGGCCCGGCCGACGGCAGCGCTGCGTGACGACTCGCTGATCAACGCCAAGCAGTCGCTCGCCGATGCGGTCGAGGAACTCGTGGAAGTCCTCCGGAGCCCGGATGTCGTGGCATCAATCGGGCCGGTGGATCGGGCCAACCTTGCCAAGTACCTGACGATCGCCAAGCTTCGCCTCGAGAACGCCATCGCCATGGTCCGGAGCGGTGAACCGGGCTGAGGATCCGCCGCCTGTCTTGAATCGCGAAGCCGGCGTCCACGACGCCGGCTTCTTCGTGCTCCGCCCGGCCGTGGCTCAGGGCTTGGGCGGCTTGCCGTGCTCCGAGGCGTGCCCGTGGTTCTTCTTCGCCCACTCGGACACGAACTGTCCGTGGTTGTCGTAGCCATCGGGTGTTCCCTGGTGGGCGGCCCAACAGACGACGGAGCCGTGGCGCAGGGCGGCCAGAGCCGCGGCCGAGAGGCCGCTGGGGTCGGTCGAGCAGTTCGCGCCGCCGTTGTTGTCATCGGCTGGCTCGGCCGGCTCGGCCGGCTCGGCCGGCTCGTCAGCCTCGGTCTCCTCGTCGCCCTCCCGGGCCTGGACGGGGACGGTCTTGCCGGATGAATCGGCAGCGACACTGAGGCCCGCTGTGGCGGCGGCCGGCTTGCCCGCGAACGCAATCCCTGCGGTCAGCAGGAGCGCGACAAGTCCGATGAGGAAGGGCCGAAGCCTGTGAGCGATCGTGGGCACGGTGTGTGGTCTCCTTCGAAAGGTTCGCCAAGGACAACGAGCGAAGCGCGACAGGCGTTAGGGGTACGTTCTCCCGAGCCGCATGGCTCGATGGTCCCAGCTCCCTGCGATCAGGCCGCCGTTGACCCCAAGGCCAGCCCGGCAAGCCACCCGACACCGAGCGCAGCGATGCCGAGCGCTTCGACCTGCCAGCCCAACCGCACCATCGCCCGACGACCGGCGCGCCATCCCAGCAGCAGAGCAAAGATCCCGGTGCCGAGCGCCGCTGCACCGATCATGACCAGCGCCATCACCGGCGGCGGCGAGGGCACCGGCAGAGTCGCCAAGGCAAGGCCCAGGGCCGACACGAGGGCCAGGGCGTGGAACCCCCATGCGCGAGCATGGCCAAGTCGAACGGCGATGGATTTCGCGCCGGCCCGCGCATCGGTGCCAAGGTCCACGAGGGCATTCCCGATCGCCAGTCCCGCACCCCCGAGCATCCCCATGGGAACGATGGGCAGCAGCGCAGGCGGCGGCGACCCGGCCACGCCGACCCAGGCGTACAGCGGTACGAGCGGGATGGCGATCGCCAGCGGGAGCCAGCCCCAGGGCGTGCGCGAGAGGCGCAGGTCGTAGAGATATCCGCACGCCGCTCCCGAGGCCGCAACGAGGAGCGCGGGGAGACCGGAAGCCGCGGACAGGCCCAGTCCGATCGTCGCGCCGGCGACCACGACGATCCGCACCGTCCCGGGTCGAATCAGCCCCTCGGCCACCGGCTTGACCGGCCGGCGGCCACGGTCCAGCGGCGCGTCGACGAGGTCGTTGAGCCCGCCGATCGAGACCTGGATCGCCGTCATCGCGAGACCGAGGCGGATCGCGTCAGGCACGGCGCCGCCGGCAAGGAGGGCCATGGCCGTCGTGGCGAGACCGTTCAGGAGCGACGGGAACGGATGGGCGACTCGCAGCCTCGCGAGGAGCAGGCCGCCCCGCGAAACTGGAACGGGCGCCTCAGACGTAGACGAGCTCGTCGAAGTTCGAGACGAGATAGTCGATAAGGCGGGCGCGGGCGTCCCGCGCCCGCAGGCGAAGGCCCGGCACGAGGGCGAACAGGGAGATCGTGGGAACGAGCAGCCGGCCGTTGCCGTCGCGGCCGGCCGTTGCTGGTGCGCCACCACCAGAAGCGAACACATGTTCGAATTCCGTCTCGCTCAGGCGCGCTGCCGTCCGGAAGTCCCCGACAACCCGGACGATGCCTCGCCGCTTGGCGACGTCGCGAAGGAGTTCCTGGGCCCACGCGTCCAGCTGGGCGTCTGTATGCTCGGAGAGGCGCGTTCGGTATTCGGTCGGATCGGCCGACAGGCCGGTGGTACCCACGATTGCTCCCCAGTTCCGGGCTCTAGTTCCTGCTGAAACCGGTCGCGCGGGGCGGGCGATCTTCAGTCGCTGTCCGGCTCGGGCAAGAGTATGCCAGAGGGCCCGCGCACTTCGGCGGCTGCCGATCGCGACCCTTCTGGCCACTCGTTGAAGACCTCGGTGAGCCACCGGCCGAAGCGGCCGGGCGGGGCGGGCTCATCGGCGTCACGCACCAGGTCCTTGAGCGCCCGCCAGGTTGTGGCCGTCAGCGCGGTCACCGCCTCGCTGGTGGCCCGTCCGCCCGTCGGGATCGGCGTGCCGATCCGGATGCGGATCGTCCGCCGGAATCCGAGCCACGAGGTCCCGCTGATCGCGACCGGCACGATCGGCACGCCGGACCGGAGCGCGAAGTAGGCCGCGCCGTCCTGGAGCTCGAGGAGATCCCGCTCGCCCACGTGGATCCGACCCTCGCCTGCGATCGCCAGAACCCCGCCCACCTGGAACACGGCCGCCACGCGGCGGGCCACGTCGAGCAGGTCCGACTTCGCGGGCTTGTACGGGACGGCCGTGCCCGTCCAGTACATGAGGCGGTTCCGGGGGCCCGCCCGGAGGTCCTCCTCCTTCGGCCCGAAGAAGTACAGGCGTGGACGGAGCGGGAGCGTCGAGTAGAGCACGAACGGATCCGTCCAGTTCAGGTGATTGAAGCAGTACATCGCCGCTCCGGCGGGCAACCGATCGCGCCCCTCCAAGCGGATGCGGAAGAGCAGGTGCACGGCCAGGCCGACGACAAACCGGGACGCGTAGTAGCGGAGCGTGCGGCTCCAGCCCGGGACGTCAGAGCGGGGCAGGCGGTCCTCGGGGGTCATCGTCGGTGGAGACGCGAACGGCCGCCGACCGTCACAGCGAGGAGCCCATGGTCGCCCTCGTGCGAAGCGGGATCGTGGCTGGATCCAGCGCAGCCAGCCGGTCGAGGACGTGATCGGCCAGCAGCGCCGCCTCGGGCGCCGGCGGGACAGTCACGTTCGGGACGAGGACGACCGTCATGCCGGCCGCCCGGGCGGCACGCACCCCGTTGACCGAATCCTCCACCACGAGACAGCGCGCCGGGGCGACGCCGAGGCGGCGGGCGGCTTCGAGGTAGACGTCGGGCGCGGGCTTGCCATGCGGGACATCGTCGGACGAGACGACGACGTCGATCGTGGCGACGAGGTCTGTCGCGCTCAGGGCCGCATCGATGATGGCCCGGTGCGCCGACGACGCGACCGCGGTCTGCCAGGTGGCGCTGATCCGGCGAACGGCACCCAGCGCTCCCTCGATGATCGGGGCGCCATGCGCGTAGCGCTCCCTGACCCGATCGACGACCGCGGCCATGATCGACGGCTCGTCCGACGCCGGCAGCCCCAGGCGCACCCGCATGATTCGCGCCCAGCCGGCCGAGTTCGCGCCCATCACGGCGCGCGTGGCCGCTTCCGTCCAGCGCAGGCCGCGTTCGGCGGCAAACGCGACACGTTCCTCGTGCCACCAGATCTCCGAGTCCACGATCACACCGTCGAGATCGAAGATCACTGCCGCCGCCGCGTCCATGCCCGCGTCCGACCCTCCCCTGCCCGTGGATTGCGAGCCTAGCATCGCCGATCATTTGGCAAGAAGGTCGATGCACGCTGGGCGGCATAGCTCCCGCGACACGGAACCGTCACGTGGGGCCGCTAGAATCCGCGGCACCACGAGAGGAGTCCGACGATGTTCTGGTCAACCAGGGCGCCCGAGATGCCCGCCGCCGCGTCTGCCCTGCCGGGTCGCGCCGAACCCATCCTGGAGCCGGGGCCGCACCACGTCAGCGGCCGACCGATCGCCGGCCCGTACCCGGACGGATCCAAGATCGCGGAGTTCGCCCTCGGCTGCTTCTGGGGCGCGGAGAAGGGTTTCTGGCAGGCGCCAGGCGTCTGGGTGACCGCCGTCGGATACCAGGGCGGCTTCACGCCGAACGCCACCTATCGCGAGGCCTGCTCCGGGAAGACCGGCCATGCCGAGGCGGTTCGCGTGGTCTACGACCCGTTGAAGATCAGCTACGACCAGCTGCTGGCGCACTTCTGGGAGGCCCACGACCCGACCCAGGGCATGCGCCAGGGCAACGACATCGGCACCCAGTACCGGTCCGCGATCTTGCCGCGCACGCCTGCGCAGCGTGACGCGGCCGTTGCCTCGCGTGACACTTACCAGGCCCGCCTGACCGCGGCCGGCTTCGGACAGATCACGACGGAGATCACGGGACCTCCGGCGCCCGAGTTCTACTTTGCCGAGGACTACCACCAGCAGTACCTTGTCAAGAATCCGAACGGCTACTGCCCCGACCATGGCACGGGCGTGTCGTGCCCCATCGGGCTGGTGGTTCCGGTGACGGCGTCCTGAGACGCGTTACGTGGCTTCGTAGTCGAGGTATACGACGCCGGACGCGAACGTTCGTGTTTCCAGCAGCCTGAGCCGGACGAGGCGATCGAGGCCAGAAAAGAACGGTGTGCCGGCCCCGAGGACCACCGGATGCACCAGGAGCTGGTACTCGTCGATCAGGTTGCGCTCGATGAAGGCCGAGGCAAGCGTCGGCCCGCCGACGTCCAGATCGCCTTCGAACTCGAGCCTGAGCTTCGCGAGCTCTTCGCCGACGTCACCGGCGACGATGCGACTGTTCCAAG
>JACVXW010000200.1 GCA_015661135.1 Chloroflexota bacterium | reverse complement strand
GTCGAGCGCGAGCAGGTTCGGGACGCCGTCGGCCGCCGGCGAGGCGTTGCAGAGGTTCCCGACGACGGTTGCGCGGTTCTGGATCTGGAGACCGCCAACAGCCTTTGCCGCGCCTCGCAGGCCGTCGAACAGCGGCGGCAGCGCTGCCTCCACGACCTCAGTCCAGGTGGAGAGGGCTGGAATCCACCAGCCACCGTCGACCTGCCGGATCGCCCGATCCTCGGCAAGCGCGCTGATGTCGAGGACGTCCTCGTCCGACACGCGCCCGACCCGCGCCGGGTAATGGTCCGTCGCGCCCGCGACGATGACCCGGGGCCGTCCCTCGCGCAGACCGGCCGCGAGCGCCCCGAGCGCCTCCGCTTCGGCGGTCGGGCGCAGGTAGCTGCCCACCGTCGCGCCTACGCGACGACGAGCGGCAGGACGCGCTCGGCCAGGATGTCCAGGTTCGCCGGATCCCAGTCGAGCGGGTTGAGGACGAGGTGGTCCACTCCGCCGAGCGCCTCGATCTTGGCCCGGATCTTCGCTGCCACCTCCTCGGCTTCCCCGAGGAGGTAGAACTCGCGCCAGTACGCGAGATCCATCCCCGAATAGACGGAGAACTTCGCGGCTGCGGACTCTCGCCCGGCCTCAGGACGTGGACGAAGTTCGAGTAGACCTTTGAGAGCTCGTTTGGGTTGCGGCCGAGGTCGGTCATGTATGCCCGGATCGCGGCCAGATCTGCGGCAACCATCTCGGCGGTTGCCGAGGAGTGTGGGACCCAGGTCGTGGCGTACTTCGCGATGCGGCGGAGGACCGGCTCGATCGAGCGGACGTCCTGGCCGTAGATCCGCGCCGACGGCTGGGTCCCTCCGCCGATCCAGATGGGCGGATGTGGCCGCTGGACCGGCTTGGGCTCGATCGTGAGATCCCGAAACTGGTAGAACCGCCCCTCGTAACTCACGTGATCACCGGCCCACAGCGCGGTGATCGCCTCGAGCATCTCGGTCATCCGGCGGCCGCGCTCGCGGTACGGGATCCGGAGTGCCTCGAACTCCGCCTCATTCCAGCCCACGCCAACGCCCAGGACGGACCGACCCCCCGACAGGACGTCCAGCGTCGCCCACTCCTTGGCGAACGCCACGGGGTCCCGGAACGGCAGGACGAGGACCATCGTGCCCAGGCGGATCGTTCGGGTCACGCCGGCGAGCGCGGAGAGCAGCGCAACGGGCTCCAGCCACGTAACGCGATAGGCAGGCGGCGCGACGAGGAGATGGTCGATGAGCATGGCGGTCTCGAACCCGAGGTCCTCGGCGCGGCGGAGATATGCGCCCATCTCGGCGAGTGAAGCGGTTCGCTCGCCGAGCGCGAACGATGGCAGCCGAAGGCCGAACTTCATCGCCGTACCAGCATCCTCAGTGGCCGCCGTACCCGGGCCCGCCGCCGCCGACGACCTCGGCGGCGCGCGCCGCCGGCGCCGTGTTCCGGCTCCGGCCGATCATGACATTGCCATCGATGAGGACCATCGAAATCCCCGGCAGGTCCCCGATCGCGAGCGCGCCGAGCGCCGTGGACGCTGCGGAGCCAACGGGGGCGTCGATGAGGCACAGGTCCGCCGCTCGACCCGGCGCCAGCACGCCGACATCCAGGCCGTGGACCCGGGTGGTGTTGCCGGTCGCCATCGCCACCGCGACCTCCGGCGCAATGCCGCCGAGCGAGGCGAGGTGGGCCATGGTCCGCAGGATCCCGAGGGGGATGACGCCGGTGCCGGACGGCGCGTCGTTGCCGAGGATCACCCGATCCAGCCCGCCGATCCCGGCTGCCGCCCGTGCGGCGTGAAGGGCCGCCCGGCCGTTGCCGCACTGGACGATCTCGATGGCCATGTCGCTCGCGACGAGGCGCTCGATGTCGGCGTCCGGCATCGCGGTCGTCCCGCCGTTGATGTGGCCGACGATGTGTGGCCGCGCCTCCAGCACCGCGTCCGCCCCGATCGCGCTGGAGCCGGCGATCGATGGCCCACCGGTGTGGAAGGTCACGATCATCCCGTGCTGCTTCGCCCAGGCGACCATCGGTGCGGCCTGTGCCCCTGTCTTCACGGAACCTAGCCCGATCTCGCCGACCAGCCGGACCCCGGCAGCGGCCATCTCCGCAAAATCATGCTCCTCCAGGCCAAGTTCAAGGATCGGGGCGCCGGCGTGGACCTTCACCCCTGCCGGACGGAAATTCTGGTAGCTTTTGAGGGCCACGATCGCGAGGGCCTTGAGGCCCACGATGTCCTTCGGGCGGCCGGGCAGGTGGACCTCGCCGGCCGAGATCACGGTCGTGACGCCACCGTGCAGACCAGATTCGATGAAGTCGATCGTCCGCTGTCGCGGCGTGAAGTCGCCGAAGACCGGGTGGGCGTGCGAGTCGATCAGCCCGGGGATCGCCGTCGAACCGTGCGCGTCGATCACCTGGTCGGCGTCCGCTCCGGCACCGGCGGCGAGCCCCCGCCCGATGGCCGCAATTCGTCCTTCCTCGATCAGGATCTCGTCCGCGTCGAACAGCGGCGCGGCGATGTCGCCCGAGACGACCTGGCCGAGGTTCCGGATCAGCGTGCGCATGAGTTCGGGCCTTCCCGCGACTCTGGGCTCAGTGCAGGCCGTCTTCGCCGAGGGCATCCTCGGCGCGAAGGCCACCCACCCGAGCGTGCGGGCGTCCGCCGTCTGTCACGGCCAGCGCGAGGAGCAACTCGTCCGCGGCCGGGGCGTCCGGGACGCGGATCTCGACCGCGTCGAAGTGGCTCCGCACGAGCATGGCCTTGATGTGATGAACCGGAATGTCGAGCGAGGCACCCATCGCGCCGCGCTTCTTGACGGACGGAAGGATGGAGACGCCCCCGACGCGGCCCCGGGTCGGCGCCCCGAACTTGGGATGCAGGACGGCCGCGATGTGCTCGAGTTCGCCCTGCTCGCCGACGATGCCGCCCTTGCCGTACGCCTCGACGGGCGTCCCGAGCGCCTCCTGGCAGCGGCGCATGAGTTCGTCGCCGAGAAACTCGCCCAGGTCGATCAGCTCGCTGAGATCGTCGGGATTCCGCCCGGCGTAGGGGTTCTTCACGACGACGGCGACCGCGACGCGGCGGAGGGGTCGCTCGAGCGGCTTTCCGCCCTCCTCGATGACCTCCTCCACGAAGGTCGCCCATTTCCGGATCGTCACGCCCACGCCCGATCTCCTCCCTGCCCCGTCCCGGGGAGTCTAGCGTCCGGTGGAATCCCCCGCGCCGACGTGCATCTCGATGTCCGCCAGGGCCACGACTCGCGCCCGCGCGGGAAGGCGGGTACGATCCGCGGATCGGCCCGAGCATCGGGCCGGCATGGATCGAGGGACGATGACGAAGCATTCGAAGTTCGAGCGCCAGCGGCGAGCCGCCGAAACAGTGCGCGTCCAGGAAATCGAGCGAGCCTGGCAGGGCAGCATCCCGGCACCCATCGCCGCCGAGTTCGCCGCAACGGTCAAGGCAGCCAGGGAGCGTGGACCATGGGTCCGCCAGCCCGACATGGCGCCCGGGACTGCGCCACGACCCCCCCGCCCCGGACGAGAGCCCAAGCCCAAGAAGGAAGACGCGTCGCCGCGTCGCCGGTCCTAGCCGGTGCGCCGTCGCAAGGTCACCTACCCGCCGGCGAAGACCGCCACGAAGGGCCCGCCGCCGGTCCTCGGCGCGGTTGACCCACGGAATCCAGCCGGCCGCACGGTGTCCATCAACCTCGCGGCCGCCACCGGGCGACCGTCGATCAGGATGGGTG
>JACVXW010000199.1 GCA_015661135.1 Chloroflexota bacterium | reverse complement strand
ACGCTGGAGCCGGGTACCTATTACGGCGGCTGGTCAATCTCCGGATCGGCCACCATCACCCTCAATCCGGGTATCTACATCCTGGCCGGCGGCGGCGTCAGCCAGACCGGCGGCACGCTCGACTCGGCGACTGGCCGCGTCCTGATCTTCGGCACGGACGATCCCACCTACGCATCGGCCTGCGTCAGCGGCGGGGCCAATGGCGTCGAGTGCCAGCAGGACATTGACGTCAGCGGAACCGGGTCGATCAACCTCCGCGGCCTCGACGGAATGGCTCCGTGTCCGCCCTATGGGACGCCTGGCTGCCGATTCGGCGGGATGCTGCTATGGCAGGACGGCAAGGCCAGCGGTGCGCACGAGAACCGCGCGGACATCTTCGTTGGTGGTGGCGGCAACACGAATCTCGAAGGGACGATCTACACCGCCGGCGGGGATGTCTCGCTGACGGGCAGTTCGTCGTCCACGGGATGCACGCCGGACGGCAGCGGCAACGTGAACTGCGCGGCCGTCCAGATCATCGCCTGGACCTTCCAGATCGGCGGTTCCGCGATCCTCGACATGCCGTACAACCCCAATCTGTACTACCAGATCGCCCTCAAGGGCCTGGTGAAGTAGCGAAAGGTTCCCGCCGCTCAGTGCGGGGTCTCGCTCGGCTTCGGAGTATCTGACGGGTCTGGTGTCTCGCTGGGGTCAGGCGAGGAACTGCCGTCCGGGCTCGGGTCAGGAGACCCACCGGCGTCGGTTTGACCGGGTGAGGCTCCTGGGCCGCTGGAGGCTGACGCTCCGGGCTGGTCGGTCCCGCCGGGCGCGCCCGTCTGTCCCGCTTCGCCGCTCTCGCCAGGGCCAGGCGAGGCCGGGCTCGGCGAAGCCGACGGGCTCGAATGTTGTGGCGTGGCGCTCGGCGATGGGAGCGGCGATGGCAGGACGATCGAGGGTGACGGCGACGCATCGTCGCCCAGGAGGCCAAGGGCACCGGCGGTCCCGTAGGCGGCCATTCCGGACAGCGAGGCCCCGATCAGCACCACGGCGAGGACGTAGGCGAGGGCCATGCCGCGGGCCGCAGCCGGGCGTCCCGCGCCACCGCTCGCAACGGCCCATGCTTCGCGCACGCTCGTCAGGAACCCCGCGAGCCCGGGCTGCACGCGGAGCGGGACGAGGAACCCTCCGCGGCGCGGCGCGGGTTCAAGCGCGACGGCGGCCATCACCCGATCCGCGAACCCGGCGGACGGGGCGATTGCCTCCAGCTTCAGCGAGTTCTCGAGGTCACGAGCCGTTGCCCAGGCGGTGGCCAGGTCCGCGTCACCGGGGGCACTGTCGGCGCCGACGAGCTCATCGGGACGGAACGATCCGGGGGTCAGGCTCATCGAGCATCCCCCTGCTCGAGCTTGACCCGCAGCCGAAGAAGGCCGCGATGGAGATGCGTCTTTACAGTCCCGAGGGGCCGCCCCGTGATCGCGGCGATTTCGGCAAGCGATCGTTCGGCAAAGAAGCGCAGCGCCACGACCTCCCGATACGGCTCGTCGAGCCGGGCCACGGCGTCACGGACGGAGCGCTGCCCCTCGACGCGAAGGGCCAGCCCTTCAGGATCTGAGCCGGCGCCGGCCGGGAGCGCGTGGAGGTGGGTGTCTGGGTCCGCGCCGGGCGTCGGGCGGACCCAGACCACGGTGCGACGGCGGGCGGCCTGGCGGATCGCGAGGCGGACGGCGATCCGGGCGAGCCACGCCCCGAACGGACCCTCCCCACGCCACGAGGCGAGCGAGCGGTAGGCGATCACGAAGGCTTCCTGGGCAACGTCTTCTGCCTCGGCGAGATCGCCGAGGACCCTGTGGCAGGCGCGAACGACGCCGTTCGCCTCCCGGTCCACGAGGGTCCGGAAGGCGTCGCGGTCGCCGGCGAGCACGGCCGCCACGATCGCCGGCTCATCACTGGCCGGCGAGGTGGCGCGGGCGTTCGCGGTCGCGTCGATCGATCGTCTCCACGCGTCTGATCCCTCCGGTGACATGCCGGCCGGAGTCGATCCCATGGTGACGGGTTCGGTCGATGACCACGGGGAGCCGTTCGTCACGTCCTGGGTGATCCGGAAGGTTCCAGATCAGCCCTGGCCGCCGTGATCGCCCGACGCGTCGGGCGATTCGGACGGCTCGTCACTCGCGTCGTCGGCCTCGTCGGCGTCGTCGGCGTCGTCATGGGCGGAGTCGTCCGTGGCGTCCGGGCTCTCCGTTGCGTCGTCGGAGTCGTCGACGGTGTCATTCGTGGCGCCGGGGGTCTCAGCCGCGTCGTCTGCGTCATCCGTCGCGTCGGGGGTCTCCGTCGCGTCGTCTGCGTCATCCGTCGCGTCGGGCGTCTCCGTCGCGTCGTCGGTCGCGTCGGGGCTCTCGGCCGCGTCATCCGACACGTTGAGGGCGATGGCGGCCGGCGCTACGAGGATCGTTGGGGCCGCAAGGCCTGCGTCGTCGCTATCGGCGCCCGCGAGGCGATCGGCGGCCATCGCGGCGCTCGCGACAAGCAGCAGGCTCACGGCTGCGACGCTGATCGGTCGGGCGGCCCGCAGGCCCATCCAGTTCGTCATGTAGAGCGCTCCTCGTGTCCCCGGCGCCACGTCCGGTCCATTCGCCTTGCCTGAGACAAGCGAGGTCGAATAGGTTTCAGCGGGCTCAGCGATCGGGCCGAAGCGCGGCCAGCGTCGGTCGGGCAAGCCATACCAGCAGGGTGATGGCGAGGGTTAGGGCGCCGCCGGTCGCCAGCACCACGGGCACGCCGGCTCGCTCGGCAATCGCCCCGGCAACCAGGTTGCCGACCGGCAGGAAGCCGATCGAAGTCAGGACGTACAGGCTGTGCACGCGACCCCGGAGCCGGGCCGGCACCCTCGTCTGGAGGAGGGTGTTCGTGGTCGAGTAGTAGGCGACCTGGCTCGCCCCGAGGACCGCGAGGGCAACCGCGGTGAGGGACACGGACAGGGACAGGGCGAAGGTCGCGAGCGAGACGGACATCGCCACGAGACCACCGAGCAGCAGGCGCCCGCTGCCCCCGGCGGGGCGCCGGGACGCCATGAGCAGCGCACCGGCGAGGGCGCCAATCCCGATCGACCCCGTCAGGATGCCGAGGCCGGGTGCGCCGATCTGGAGGATGTCGCGGGCATAGACGGGCAGGAA
>JACVXW010000037.1 GCA_015661135.1 Chloroflexota bacterium | reverse complement strand
GTCGCCGGGACGAAGTACCGCGGTGAATTCGAGGAACGGCTCAAGAAGATCATCGAGGAGCTCCGCGACACGAACGATGCGGTCCTCTTCATCGACGAGCTCCACACCCTCGTCGGGGCCGGTGCCGCCGAGGGCGCCATCGATGCCGCGAACATCCTGAAGCCGCCCCTGGCCCGCGGCGAGCTCCAGTGCATCGGCGCGACGACACTGGACGAATACCGCAAGTACATCGAGCGCGACGCCGCCCTCGAGCGCCGCTTCCAGCCGGTCATGGTCGAAGAGCCCACCCTGGAACAGACCATCGACATCCTCAAGGGGATCCGCGAGCGCTACGAGCAGCATCACAAGGTGACGATCACGGACGACGCCATCCAGGCCGCCGTGGACCTGTCCGTCCGCTACATCGCGGATCGCCACCTCCCGGACAAGGCGATCGACCTGATCGACGAGGCTTCCAGCAGGGTTCGCCTCCGCCACGCCTCCGCGCCACCGGACCTGCGTGCGGCCCAGCGCGAGCTCGAGCGGGTCACGAAGGAGAAGGACGCCGCGATCAACGCCCAGGAGTACGAGCCCGCAGCCAAGCTGCGCGAAGCCGAAGCCGAGGTCCGTGAGCGCGTTGACGCACTGCGCGAGGCATGGCAGAGCTCGACCGCCGGCGAGGCCCCCACGGTCGACGAGGAGGAGATCGCCCAGGTCGTGGCGATGTGGACCGGGATCCCGGTCACCCGGATCGCTCAGGAGGAGTCCGAGCGGCTGCTGCACATGGAGGACGCCCTCCATAACCGGGTCATCGGCCAGGAGGAGGCTATCGGGATCGTCTCGAAGGCCGTCCGCCGGGCGCGCGCCGGCCTCAAGGATCCTAAACGGCCGATCGGCTCGTTCATCTTCCTCGGGCCCACGGGCGTCGGGAAGACGGAGCTGGCAAAGGCGCTCGCCGAGTTCATGTTCGGCAGCGAGGACACGCTCATCAAGATCGACATGAGCGAGTTCATGGAGCGCCACAACGTGAGCCGCCTCGTAGGCGCCCCGCCTGGTTACGTCGGGTTCGACGAGGGTGGCCAGCTGACCGAGGCGGTCCGCCGCAAGAACTACGCGGTTGTCCTGCTCGACGAGGTCGAGAAGGCGCACCCGGAGGTCTTCAACCTGCTCCTCCAGATCCTCGAGGACGGGCAGCTCACCGACGCCAAGGGCCGCCGGGTCGACTTCCGGAACTGCATCATCATCATGACCTCCAATCTGGGCGCAAAGCAGCTCCAGACCGGATCGTCCCTCGGGTTCCGAGCGGTTGCCGAGGGCGACGAGGCGCGAGCCGAGCAGTCCTACGAGATCATGCGAGAGAAGGTCCAGGCGGAGCTCAAGAACAACTTCCGGCCGGAGTTCCTCAACCGCATTGACGCCACCGTCGTGTTCCGGACCCTGACGATGGACGAGATCCGGCAGATCGTCGAGCTCATGCTGCGGCGCGTTCGCGAGCAGCTGAAGGCGCAGCAGATGGGGCTCGAGGTTTCCCAGGAGGCGAAGGACCACCTGATCAAGCTCGGCTGGGACCCCGCCTACGGCGCCCGGCCGCTCCGCCGGGTCATCCAGAACCTCATCGAGGACGTGCTCGCCGAGCATCTCCTCCTGGGTCTGTACGAACCGGGCACCACGATCGTGGTCGATCGCGCCGAGGACGGCAGCCTGGACGTGCACGCCGCGGAGCGCAAGACGCCCGTCGAAGTCTCGTAGCGGCCGTGGCTCGGGCGGCCAGCCGCTACGTCTGCCAGAGCTGCGGCGAGGCCTTTCTCCGCTGGGAAGGGCAATGCCGCGCGTGCAGTGCGTGGAACTCGCTGGTCGAGACGGTTGTCCGGGTGCCCGCCCGCGATACACGCGGCGGCGGCCGGTCGCCCGGGGGCGAGCCCGTAGCCCCTGTTGCTCTCGGCGGGGTCGACGTGATCGACGCGCCGCGCATGCCGATCGGGATCGGGGAACTTGACCGTGTCCTCGGTGGCGGCCTCGTACCGGGATCGGTCGTCCTCGTTGCCGGGGAGCCCGGAGTAGGCAAGTCGACGCTCCTTCTGCAGGCGGCGGCCGGGGTCGCGGTCGGAGCGCGGCAACCGCGGAGCGTCCTGTATGCGACGGGGGAGGAGAGCGCCGCACAGGTCCGGATGCGCGCAGGCCGTCTCGGTCTGCTCGGCGGTCCGGCTGCGGATGGTGTCAAGATTCTCGCGGAGCGCGAAGTCGGCCGGATCGTGGAAGCCGCCAGGACTACGGGTCCGGCCCTGGTGATCGTCGATTCGGTCCAGACGATGACGGTGGACGAGCTCGATGGCCCGGCCGGAAGCGTCGGCCAGGTCCGCGAATCGGCGCTGCGCCTGATGGAGCTGGCCAAGGGCGACGGCATTGCCGTGATCCTTGTCGGTCACGTCACCAAGGATGGATCCATCGCCGGCCCCAAGGCCCTCGAACATCTCGTCGATGCGGTGCTGGAGCTCGGCGGCGAGCGATCCGGCGTGCTGCGCGTCCTGCGGGCGTCGAAGAATCGCTTCGGCTCGACCGAGGAGATCGGCGTCTTCGAGCTCGGCGAGCATGGACTCACCGAAGTGCCCGACCCGGCCCGCGCCTTTCTGGTGGAGCATGCCGAGCCGGCGCCCGGCAGCGTCGTCGCCGCGACGATGGAGGGCACGCGGCCCCTCCTCGTCGAGGTTCAGGCGCTCGTCGCGCCCGCCGGCTACGGGACGCCTGCGCGTCGTTCCTCCGGGCTGGACGGCAACCGCGTCGCGCTGCTGATCGCCGTGCTTGGGAGGCGGGCCGGCATTGCTCTCGGTACCCAGGACGTCTACGCCAACGTGGCGGGCGGCCTGGAACTCGCCGAACCGGGCCTCGACCTGCCCCTCGCAATCGCCCTGGCGAGCTCCCTCCGGGACCGACCCGTCGCCCCCGGCACCGTCGTCGTCGGCGAGGTCGGCCTGCTGGGCGAGCTGCGAGCAGTGCCCGGCATTGAGCGACGCCTTCGCGAGGCGGCACGTCTTGGGTTCGTCCGCGCGATCGTGCCGAAGCCGTCGCGCGGCGCGCCGACAGGTGCCCCCGGCCTCGAAGTCATCGAGGTCGAATCGCTCCGCGACGCGATCCACGCTGCCATCGGCACCCCGGAATCGGCGCTGGGCGCCGGGGCAAGGGCCGGCCGCAGCGTGGCGGCGGGTCGCTGACCGATGCTAGGCTGACGACCAGTGAATCGCTCGATCCGCATACTGGGCGCCGCTCTTGGTGGTCTCGTCGGGATCGTCATCGTGACCTCCGACGCGGCGCTGTTCCGCGACGTGCCCGGCGGCGGCGCACTCGTCATCGCCTGGCTCGTGGCCTGGTCCGTCCTCGGTTTCTCCGTGCTTCCGTACGTGACCGTGGTCCCCGCGCTCCGGCTGGCCCGGGGCGTACAGGATCTGTCGACGGCAGAGTTCGTGACGGCGGTCGTCGGACTCCTCCTTGGGCTCCTCATGGGCCTGCTGCTCGGGTCCCCGCTGTCCGGCTTCCCGGATCCCCTGGGGACGTGGTTGCCGGTGGGAGTCTCGTTGTTCCTGGGGCTCGGCATGGTCGGGCTGACCGTCGCCAAGCGGCAGGATCTCCTCGTCGCGGCGGAAGCCGTTGGCCTGGTCCGCCGCCCCGATACGGTCGGCGGCGGCCGGCGTGGCGACCCGCACATCGTCGTCGACACGAGCGCCATCATCGATGGTCGAATCGCCGAGATTGTGGAGTCCGGCTTCCTGTTCGGCACGCTAGTCGTGCCCCGGTTCGTCCTCGACGAGATCCAGCACATCGCAGACAGCCCGGATGCCCTCCGACGGAACCGCGGCCGGCGCGGCCTCGAGATCCTGTCACGGATGCAGAAGGACGCTCCGACGCCCGTGATCATCGTGGAGGACGACGCACCCGAGGTAGCCGAGGTTGACGCCAAGCTGGTTGCCCTCGCCAAGCGATACAGCCACGCGGTTCTCACGAACGACTTCAACCTGAACCGGGTTGCCGAGCTCCAGGGCGTGCGCGTTCTCAACATCAATTCGCTCGCCAACGCGGTCAAGCCGGCACTCCTCCCAGGCGAAGACCTGCGGATCCGCGTCATCCAGCAGGGCAAGGAGGCGGGCCAGGGAGTCGGCTTCCTCGACGACGGAACGATGATCGTGGTCGAGGGCGGGGCGCGGCTCGTGGACAGCGAGGTGGACGTCTCGGTCACGCGCGTGTTGCAGACCGTCGCCGGCCGGATGATCTTCGCCCAGCCCCGTCAGAACTGAGGTCGCCGTGGGCGACGCAACGGCAGGCGGCGATGATTCGAAGAGGGCTGCCGTAACCGGATTCGCCGATGTCATCGTCGTCGCGGCGGGCGAATCCCGGCGGATGGGCGGTACCGACAAGGTCCACGTGCCGCTGGCCGGTCGTCCGCTCCTCTGGTGGACGCTTCGCGCCCTCGCCCTCGCGCCGGAGGTGGGTCGAATAGTCGTCGTGACCGCGAGCGGCCGCGCGGCCGACGTGGACGCGCTGCTGCCGGGTCGAATTTCGGCCGTCGTGACCGGGGGTTCCCACAGGGGCGCATCGGTCGAGGCCGGGTTCCGCGCCCTCGAGGAGATCTGGTCCGGGGACGGGTCTGCCAAATCGGCCGTAGAGGGAGGCGATCCGATCGTGCTCGTCCACGACGGCGCCCGACCGCTGGTCAGCCCGGCGCTCGTCGGATCGGTAGCTCGTGCGGCGGCTGTGCACGGGGCAGCCATCCCGGTCGTCCCGGTATCCGACACCCTCAAGCGGGTCACGGGCGGTCGCGTCACCGAGAGCGTGGACCGGACCGACCTGGTCGCGGCCCAGACGCCCCAGGGGGTGCGGGCGTCCCTGCTTCGGCAGGCGCTCGCGGCCCACCCGTCGGATGCTGGAGCGAGGTTCACCGACGAAGCCGCGCTGTTGGCGGCTTGTACAATCCCCGTCCACTCGATCCCCGGAGACCCTGTGAACCTCAAAGTGACCGTGCCCACCGATCTTGGCCGCGCCGGCGTACTCCTCGCCGCGATCCTTCATCGTCGAGTCGGCGCCGGAACGGACATCCATGCATTCGGGCCCGGGGGTCCGCTGCGCCTCGGCGGGCTCGAGATTGCCGGTGCGCCCGCCCTCCACGGCCACTCGGACGGCGATGTTGCCCTGCATGCGGTTGGCGACGCGCTCCTCGGCGCAGCTGCCCTCGGCGACCTGGGTCGGCTCTTCCCGGCCGACGACCGGACGCCGCGAGGGGTCGCAAGTGCAGACCTGCTACGGAACGTGGTCGAGCGTCTGGCCACACTCGGCTGGCGACCGGTCGCGGTGGACCTGACGATCACCGGTGCGCGACCACGCCTGGCCGGGCATCTGGAGCCGATGCGCTTCGCAATCGCCGACCTCCTCGGCCTCCCGGTCGCCGAGGTCGCAGTCAAGGCCGCCACGGGCAACCTCGCCGGGCCGGAGGGCGCCGGTCGGGCCCTGTCCGCGTCCGCCCTCGTGACCATCGAGCGCCCGGAGCCCGGTCAGGGATGACCATCCGCCTTCACGACACGCTGAGCGGCGAGCTCCAGCCGCTCGAGCCGCTCGAGCCGGGCCATGTCCGGATCTACAGCTGTGGACCAACGGTCTACGGCCCGGCGCATGTCGGCAACTTCCGGTCGTTCCTGTTCGCCGACCTGCTGGTCCGCTACCTCCGATACCGGGGGCTCCGAGTCACCTGGGTGATGAACATCACCGACATCGACGACAAGATCATCCGTGGTGCCCGGGCTGACCGGGCATCGATCGAGGGGCTGGCGAATCGCTGGATCGAGCGCTTCCTGGCGGACGCGAGCGCGCTCCGGATGACCTCGCCCGACGTGCTCCCGCGCGCCACTCGGCACATCAACGAGATCGTCCTCCTGATCGAAGTGCTCCTGGCCAAGGGCCATGCCTATCGTGTGGAGGACGGCTCCATCTTCTTCCGGATCTCGTCCTGGCCCGAGTACGGTCGGCTCGCCCGCCTGGACCCCGAGAACCTTCGGGTGGGGGAGAGGGTCGAGGCCGACGAATACGGCAAGGACGACGTCCGGGATTTCGCGCTGTGGAAGGGTCCCAAGGCGGACGAACCGTCGTGGACGACCAGCCTGGGCCCCGGCCGGCCGGGCTGGCACATCGAATGCTCGGCAATGAGCATGCGCCACCTCGGCGAATCCTTCGACATTCACACCGGTGGCGTCGACCTGGTGTTTCCGCATCATGAGGACGAGATCGCCCAGAGCGAGGCAGCGACGGGGACGCGGTTCGTGCGGACGTGGCTCCATTGCGCCCACCTTCGAATGGGCGGCGAGAAGATGGCCAAGTCGACCGGCAACTTCGCGAGGGTCGCAGACCTGCTCGGAGCCGGCGTCCCGGCACGAGCGATTCGGTACGTGCTGCTGGCCGTGCACTACCGCCAGGGGCTGGACTACTCCGAGGCGACCGTTGAGGCAGCCACGGCCGCGCTGGACCGGCTGGACACGGCGGTGGCCGCCCTGGACGCCTACGAGTCCGATCACGGAGACGACGCCACCGTGGGCGGATTGCTGGACGGCACGAGGGCCGCGTTCGAGACGGCGCTCGATGACGACCTCAACGTTTCGGCCGGCCTGGCTGCGATCTTCGATGTGGTTCGCGAAGCGAACCGGCGGCTGGCCGCGCGGTCGATTTCGACCGGAGATGCCGCCCGAATCGCGGCCCTGATCCGCGATCTGGATGGGGTCCTCGGGATCCTGCCGGATGCGGCGGAAGCCCTGGAGCCCGATCTCGCCGCCCTGATCGAGCAGCGCAGAACCGCCCGGGCGAACCGCGAATGGGCGCGCTCCGACGAGCTGCGGGACGAGCTGGCCGGACGCGGGATTACTGTCGAGGACACCCGCGACGGACAGCGCTGGCGGCGCACCGAGGCCGGTCGATGAGCGATCGACCGAACCGCCACGACGGTGCCGGCCGCCCGCACCGCCCCTCCGGCCCGGGAGGGAAGCGGCCCCACTCGCGCGGTCCCGCGCCGCATCGCGACGGCCCACGCGGATCGCGCCGCGACGGGCCACCCGGACCGCGCCCAGATCGTCCATCGGGCGGGTCCGGCGCGCCGCGCGGTGGACGGCCGCCGATTCGACCGGACCGCCCGAGCCCGGGTGCGCCGGGGCAGCCGATCGATCGTTTTGCCGACGGGCCGCAGCCACGCGGACGAGGACCGGGTTTTCGCCGTGGACCTGACGGACCTCGACCTGACCGCGTTGATCCCCGCCCGGAGGCGCCCGGTCGGCGACCTCCCCCGTGGCGTACCGGGCCTCCACCCTGGACGGCGGATCCGGGTCGCGACCCCGCGCCGGATCGGAGCCCCGGCCTCGAACGCGGCCCAGTGCCCGGCCGCAGCCCAGGGCCGGTCGGCCGACCGCGGCCGTCATTCGATCGTCGCCCGGACGCCGGCCCGGCAAGACCGTTCGGCCCTGGTCACGCGCGTCCTGCGTCGGGTCCTCCCGGCCGCTGGCGCCCACCCGCGGGAGCTCGTCCGGAGTTTCACCGGGCGGCCGTCGCCGACGCAGAACAGCTTGCCCCGGGCGAGGAGCTGATCGCCGGCCGCCGACCGGTCGAGGAAGCGTTCGCCGCCCGGCGGCCGGCGATTCGCCTGCTCGTGACGCCGGGGCGGCGCCTGCCCCTGGAGCGGATCGTGCTCCACGCCACGACCCTCCGCATCCCGATCGTCGAGGTCGAGGGGGGATCCCTGACCGCGCTGTCCGGGTTTGACGGGCACCAGGGCGTCGCGCTCGTGGTCGAGCCGCGCCGCTTTGCGACAGCGGCAGAGATTCTGGCCCGGGCGATCGAACGCGGGGAGTCGCCGTTCATCCTCGTCCTGGACTCGCTGGAGGACCCCCAGAACCTTGGGACCGTCCTGCGCAGCGCCGAGGCGGCGGGCGTCCACGGCGTTCTCTTCCCGACGCAGCGCCAGGCGCCGCTGAGCCCCGCGGCCGTCAAGGCGAGCGCCGGCGCGACGGAACACTTGCTGCTGTGCCCCGTGGACGACCTGGCCGGCGCCCTGACGGATCTCCACGTGCGTGGCGTCCGTGTCGTGGGCTCGGAGGCGGACGCGCCGCTGTCGGTGCGAGAGGCGGACCTTCGCGGCGCCGTAGCGATCGTCGTCGGCAGCGAGGGCCACGGGCTGTCGCCCGCGATCCGGCGCCGTTGTGACCTCATGGTCCGGATCCCGATGCGCGGGGCGATCGGATCATTGAATGCCGCGGTGGCGGGGTCCGTACTGCTTTTCGAAGCCCTCGGGCAGCGCGATC
>JACVXW010000198.1 GCA_015661135.1 Chloroflexota bacterium | reverse complement strand
GGACACCAAAGGCGCGGGCGACGCGTTCGTCGGGGCATTCGCCGTGGGCCTGGCCCTCGGGCTCAAGGAGCTGGACGCGGTGCGCCTTGGGATCCGGTGCGCGTCGGACAGCGTGACGCGGCCCGGGACGCAGGCTTCGTTCCCCGACGGGGATCGCGCGGCGGGGATCCTCGCTGAATTCAGCGGCGGAGCGCCTGGATCCTGACAAACAGCAGCGGCAGTGGCCTTGGGTCATCTCCCGGTGTCCGCAACTCGCCAGATACCCGCCTCGGTGGCATATGACAGGTTCGGACGGGGCGTGGCAGCGCGACACAGCACGGGTCAGCACTTCGAACGCGCGGCGGTGCCCGCGCACTGCGCCCAAGGCCGTTCGGGCTGCTGTCTGGCAGGAAAGGCAGATGCACCGCCGGCGCGGACGTGGGCGCCGCAGGTGGGCGCCGCAGGTGGGCGCCGCAGGTGGGCGCCGCAGGGCCGCGGCTCCTAGTCCTCGGCGACCTCGTAGCCGCCGTCGGGGCTCGGGATGAAGAAGAGCTCGTCCGGGTAGCACCAGCGCCAGTCCTCGTCCGGCTGGGCGGTTCGGATCATCGGGTGGGCGGTCTCGTGGAAGTGCGCCGTGGCGTGGCGGTTTGGGCTGTTGTCGCAGCAGCTGGTCTTGCCGCAGTTCAGGCACTGGCGCAGGTGGACCCAGGTCGAGCCCATGGAGACACACGTCCAGCAGACGTTGGGCGGTGCATCGACCTCAACGCCGGTGTCGAAGTGCTCGCATAGGGGCATCAAGAACGTCCTTCCGTGGGGGCCCGGCCGTGGATAGGGAGCTGGCGGAGAGGGTGGGATTCGAACCCACGGGACTTTCGTCCGCCTGTTTTCAAGACAGGACCGTTCAACCGCTCCGGCACCTCTCCGCGGCCGAGGATACCAGCGCCGGGCGACCCCCCGGATCGCCTACGCCGGGCCCGGGATCCAGTCGATGCCCATGTACGGGCGGAGCGGGGCCGGCACGTCCACGGAGCCGTCCGGCCGCTGGTAGGTTTCGAGGATCGCGGCGACGATCCGGGCCAACGCGAGCCCCGAGCCGTTGAGCGTATGGACCAGCTCCGGCTTGGCGCCCGGCTCGGGTCGAAACCGGACGGCCATCCGGCGCGACTGGAAGTCCTTGAAGTTGGAGCACGAGCTGACCTCGAGCCAGCGCTCGACACCTGGCGCCCAGACTTCCAGGTCGTACTTGCGGGCCTGGGTGAAGCCCATCTCGCGGGTGGCCATGAGGAGCACCCGGTAGGCAAGGCCGAGGCGCCGCAGCAGGTCCTCGGCGACGCCGGTCATCCACTCGAGGGCCTCCGCCGAAGCCTCGGGCTTCTCGAACAGGACCATCTCCACCTTGTCGAACTGGTGGACCCGGAGAATCCCGCGAGTGTCCTTGCCGGCGGCGCCGGCCTCGCGCCGGAAGCACGGCGTGTAGGCCGCGTAGCGGATCGGGAGTTCGTCCGCGTCCAGGATCTCGTCCCGGTGGAGGTTCGTCACGGGGACCTCGGCTGTCGGAACCAGGTACAGGTCGTCGCGGGTGACGACGTACATCTGGTCTTCCTTGTCCGGGATCTGCCCCGTGCCGCGGGCGGAGGCCTGGTTCACGACGATCGGCGGCCAGATCTCGGTGAAGCCGTTCTCGCGCGTGTGCACGTCCAGGAACCACATGATCAGCGCTCGCTGGAGCGCTGAGCCGGCTCCCTTGTAGACCGGGAACCCGGAGCCGGCGATCTTCGCGCCGCGGGCAAGATCGATCATCCCGAGATGCTCGGCGACGTCCCAGTGCGGACGCCGATCCCAGGTGTCGCCGTCGGACGGGGCGTCCGCGCCTACCTCGCCGTGCAGCGGCATGGTCCGGGGGAGCTGCTCGCCCCAGGTCCGGATCGTGACGTTGGACTCCTCGCCGCCCACCGGGATGTCCGGTTCGGCGGGGTTGGGGATCCGAAGGAGCAGGTCCTCCACCTGAGCCTCGACCTCCGCAAGTTCCGCGTCGATCGCGCCGAGCCGCTCCCCGATGACGGTCGAGCGGGCACGGAACTCGGCCACCTCGGTGCCGTCGGGCCGGGCGCCACCCTTGATCGACTCCCCGATCGATTTCGACACAGCGTTGCGCTCCGCGCGCAGGACGTCGCCCTCGCCCTGGAGGGCCCGGCGGCGCGCGTCCGCGTCAAGCGCGGCGTCCACGAGCGACGGGTCCTCGCCCTTGTCGAGCGCGCCCTTCCGGATCGCCTCCGGCTCCTCGCGCAGCCGTTGTAGTCCCACGCTCATGGCGTACCTCCCGCGGACGACATGGTCGCACCCGCGGCCGCGCGAAGTCGGTCGATCACGAAGGCGCGGTCCAGGCCGGCTAGGAGCCATCCCGCGCGGGGTCCGTTGGTCCGGCCGAGGAAGGCCGCGTACAGCGCAGCGAAGGCGCGTCCCGCCGGGAGTTCGTAGTCCGCCGCCGCGGCGAAGATCGCCGCCTGCCAGGCATCCCCCGACCCGGGCGAGTTGGTCGTGACGGCCGCAGCCAGCCCGTCGAGGAACGCGCCCTGCGCGGCGTCGAGCGAGCCGACCTCGGTCGGCAGGTCCGCGCGGACGGCCATCCGCGCGCGATCCGGCGCGTACGATTCCAGCCACGCACGAGCGGCCGTGAGTCGTTCGTCGAGGACCGTCAGTTCGCGGGCCGTCAGAGCGCTCCCCTTCTCCGCGGCCATGAGCGCCGGGATGTCCGCGCCCGGCAGCTGCGCGAGGAACGCGAGATGGGCAAAGGCCGGCCGGAACGCGGCCGCCTCGGCCGCGACGTCGGCGTTCGGGTCACGGAGCGCATACCGGAACACGGCGTCGAACCCCGGCGGCAGGTCACCCTTCACGTCGCGACCGGCGGTGGCATCGGCCAGCTTGTCGAACTCGTCGAACAGGCGCGGGATGGCGTCCGTTCCCTCCGGATCGAACTCGATGGCGTGGTTCGGCCGGGGCCGGATGAAGAGCGTCCGAAGCTGCTCCGGCGGGATGACCTCGACGATCCGATGGGCTGCCGCGCCACGCCCCTTGGAGGTGGACATCTTCCGACCACCGATGTTGAGGAACTCGTACGCCACGTTGATCGGCGGCTCGCGCTCGAAGACCTCGCGCGCAATCGCGTTCGAGCGGTCCCGCGAGCCACCT
>JACVXW010000197.1 GCA_015661135.1 Chloroflexota bacterium | reverse complement strand
CAGCCCGTTCTGGCCGGCGAGCAGGAAGCCCATCTGGATGATCCCGAACACGACGAGGAAGAAGAGCGGCGCGATGATTGCGAACTCGGGCAGGGCCTGACCGCTGCCGGAGCGCCTGCATCCGCGCCCGAGACGGCTCATGCCGGCACGCAGATCGGGCCGGTGATGGCCGGCACCGGATCGGGCGGGTTGTCCACCCGGAGATCGGCCGTCACCGTGATGCGATAGGCGCCGTCGGAGGTGCCGTCGAACGCGTCGATGATGTTGCCGATGAGCGGGACGATCAGAGGGTGGTTGTAGACGGCCGTGACCGTGATGCGGGCGGCGTTGACGCCGTCCGAATCGACGTAGTCGTCATAGCACGCCTGGGTGCCCGCTCCCTTTGCGGCCGCCGAGTAGGGCGTAATGTACGTGCCCAGCGAGGTCTGGAGGAACGACGCGGCTAGACCGGCGCTCGTCCCGGCCGAGCCGTCCTGGTTGGCCACGAGCGTCGAGCCATATCGGGCGACATCACGCACCGCATTCGTCAACCCGATCTGGGCGTTGTAAAGCAACGCGAACTGGACGATGCCGAGGAGCAGCAGAAGCAACGGGACCGCGACGATCGCGAACTCTGCGAGAGACTGGCCGTGCTCCTGGCGACCTCGAGTGGGTCTTGCGAAAGTTCTTGTCGGCGACAATCTCGAATTCCCTCGGATCTGGGCATCGTTTCTGGCCGACGACCTAAGTCGCGCAGATTCGTGATGCTGCAGGATGCACCTTGAATCCTACCTTGCACGCTTACAGTGAGGCGCACCCGTCACTGGATCGCTGGGTGTTGTGATCCGCTCCGGATTGCAGCTACGTCTCGCCGGCGGCCGGTGGCTCGGCCGGCAGGCCGATCGTGAAGGCGGCACCGACGCCGCCTTCGCCCGGCTCGAACGTCAGGGTCCCGCCCATCGTCCGGCAGAGCTCGCGGGATACGTAGAGCCCGATCCCGATCCCCTCGGGGTGGTCGGGCGCCGTCCCGCGCCCGTAGCGCTCGAACAGCGTCGCGCGGTCGGCCTCAGGGACTCCCGGGCCCTCGTCCGCGATCGTGAGGAGCACCCGGCCACCGTCCGCGTCGGGCAGGACGCGCGCCCGGACGGGCGTCCCGTTCCCGTACTTGAGCGCGTTGTCGAACATCGCCCAGAGGACCTGGTCCAGCTGATCCGGGTCGGCCACGGCCAGCCAGCCGGTCGCCTCGTCCCTGACGTCGAACGCCACCCCCGTCGATCCGAGCGCTTCCCAGGCGCGGCGCACCCGCGGTGTGATGGCGAGCACTTCGAGGCGCGGGTGGAGGGTCCCGGCCTCGAGGCGGGACACCGTGAGCAGCTGTCGCACCATGCGCGATAGCCGTTCCGCCTGCTCCGTAATGATCTCCAGCCGCCCATCGGGTCGCTCGGCGGCCAGCTGCTCCGCGTAGGCCCGGATGCTGGTGAGCGGGGTCTGGAGGTTGTGGCTGATGCCGCGCAGGAAGTCGTCCTTGGCGTCGCCGAGGTCCTGCAACCGCCGGGTCTGCTCGCGGACCTGCTCGAACAGCTGCGCATTCCGGATCGCGACCGCGACCTCGCTCGCATACAGCTCGAGCAGATCCTGGTCCGCCGCATCCCACGATCGCGTCGCCGGCAGATGGCCGGTCAGGACCCCAACGCGCTCGTCCGGCAGGGCGAGGACCGCCCGGATGGGCCTGGCCTCGCCGGGGATGACCTCCTCGTGCGGAACATCCATGGGATCACCCAGGTGGATGTTGGCATCGATCATCTCGAACGCGGCCCGGGCACTCGCTGTGGCATGGGTAACGAGCCGGTCCAGCCCATCCCTGGGGGTCGTCTCGCCGATCGCCACCAGGATCCGACCGAGCTCGCTGTTGCGCCGCGCCAGGACCGCGGCCAGCCGATTGTGGCTTTCCACGAGCCGCGCCAGCTCGTCCTCGCCGGCGACTTCCACCCGTGCCGAAAGGTCGCCCGCGGAGACCTGCTCGACGGCCCGCGAGATCGCCCTGAGCGGCCCGCTGAGGTTCCCCGCCAGGAAGTAGGCGAAGACCACGGCCAGGATCACGGCGGCGGCAAGGGCGAAGACCACGAATCCGCTCAGCGTTGGGTCGAGGCCGCCGTTCCGTGCCGCATCGGCGGCCACCAGCACGAGGCCGAAGGCCGCGAGTGGAAGGACGGCGCCGGCGATGAGACCGGCCGTCAGGCGAGCCCGAAACGAGTAGCGTGGACCAATGCGCCGCGGGCCCGGGCCGTTGGTCACGTCGCCGCCCCGTCGGTCACGCCGCCGCCCCCGCCGGGCCCGGCCTCATCCGAATCGACGCCGGCGGCTCCGTTGCCCACCGGCACCAATCGATACCCGATTCCACGGACCGTCACCAGATGGACCGGATGGTTCGGGTCCGGCTCCAGCTTCTGCCGCAGGCGTCGCATCGTCACCCAGACGTAGGACGGATCCGCGTCCTCCGTGTCTGCCCAGCCACGGTCCAGCAGGACTTCGGTCGTGACCGTCTTGTCCAGGTTGGCCGCCAGCGCGTAGAGGAGCCTCGATTCCGTGGGGGTCAGCTGGATCAGTGCTCCGCGCACGGTCGCCGTGCGCCGATGGAGCTCCAGGACCAGATCCGGGCCCAGCTCCAAGGCTCGCCGCGGCACCTTGTCCCCGAGCCGACGCAGGACCCGCGTGATCCGGGCTCGCAGCTCCGGATAATGGTAGGGCTTGGTCACGTAGTCCTCGGCCACCTCCTCGAGGAGATCGGCCTTGGAATCCGCGGTGTCGATCGCGGACAGGACGATGATCGGCAGGTCCGCCAGCGCCTTCACCTCGCGCGCAAGGGTCAGGCCGTCCATCCGCGGCATCATCATGTCCACGATCAGGAGGTCCGGCCAGCCGGATCGCAGGCGCCGCAGGGCCTCGTCACCGTCGCGCGATGTCTGGACCTCGAAGCCGTCGGCGCGCAGCTGGTCGGCGAGGAGGACCAGCAGGTTCGGATCGTCGTCGACGAGCAGGATCCGCGGAGCGAACCTCCTGATCGTGGACATGATGATGCCGCGGATGGACGGCCTGACCCTTGCGCGCGAGGTGAAGGCGCTGGCGGACCTGCCGATCCGACGGTACCGTTGCCCCATGCGTTGAGCCAGTGCAGGACATGGTCCTTGGCGAACTCGGGCACGACGACGTTCCCTCGAGAGACCAGATGCATCAGCGCCGACGCGACGTTCGAACGCTCGTATGCGTACCTCGTGCGGAGAACGTGAGCCGCTTCGAGGATCGATACGACAGACACGGCACGTGGCGCTGGTGTCTCGATGATCGCCGTCGCCGCCGCGGTCCGGACGGGGTCGTCGCCGGTCAGATATCGGACCACGACCGAGGTGTCCACGAAGATCACCGCAGTCGGCGCCGGGGTCTTCGCGACTCGGCGCCCTCGTCGGCGGGCACCTCGTCCGCGACGTACTGGCGCCACTCCTCGGCGATGCCCGCGGCAACTGCCTCGTCGATGTCCAGCGGCTCGCGAGGATGCCGAGGCGAGGGGCCAAGGATCCCCGCGAGCGAGCGCATGTGCGGTTCATATGGGCGAACGAACTCCACGACCAACGTGCCGTTCTCCACCCGCTGAACGGCGAGATCCTTGGGCCTGATCCCGAGCTTCTCCCGGATTTCGCGTTCGATGGTGATCTGCCCCCGCTCGCCGACCGAGGTGCCCAATGCATATCGCATGCCACGAGTATGGATCACCTGCGCGTGACATGCAACAGGCTGGACGGGTTCGATCCTGGGAAGTCAGGGCGCCTTCGGGTCGACGAACCGGCAGCGATCCCGGATGGGGCAGATCTCGTGCTGCGGGTTGCGCGCGTGGCAGATGGCCCGGCCGTGGTGGATCAGGTTCACGTGCGCCTCGTACGTCTCCTCGGGCCGGAGCAGGGCCAGGTAGAAGTCGTGGGCATCGTCGGCCGAGACCTTGGCCGGAATCAGGCCCACCCGATGGGAGACCCGCTCGACGTGCCGGTCCACCGCCATGAGCGGCTTCCCGAACGAGAAGGCGAGCAGCACGGATGCGGTCTTCTTGCCGATCCCGTCGATCGCCGTCAGCCACGCGCGCGCCTCGAGGGGCGCCATCTCCGCCAGGAACTCTAGCGAGTGGTCGCCGCGCGCCTCGCGGATCGTACGGAGGGCGGCCTGGAGGCGTGGCGCCTTCTGGTTTGCGAGGCCACCCGGCCGGATCACCTCGACCAGATCCTGGACGGGGGCGCGCTCGACGGCGTCCCAGTCCGGCGGTGCGCCATCGGGCAGGCCGGCCCCGCCCCAGCCAAGCCCCGGATTGTGGTGCTCCGCAGGGAGGCCGGACGGGTAGGCCAGGCGGAGGGCCTGGAACGCGGCCTCGGCGTTCGTGTCCGCGGTGTTCTGGGTGAGGATCGTGAGGATCAGCTCGCTCGTCGGGTCCAGCCGACGCTCCCAGGCCTGGTGGCCGTACCGGGCGGCCAGCCCGTCGAGGACGTCCCGGACGAGGTTGGGTCGCGTCCGTTCGAGGCGCTTCGCCCAGACCTTGACGGGATCCGGCGCGCGACGCTTCGTCCGCCTGGCCGTGGTTCGGTGGCGGGGGCTCGCGGGCGCGCGCGCCCCCGGCGTCACCAGATGACCTCGACGTCGTACTGGGCGATCACGGGGTCTCTGGTGATGATCGGGATGCCCTCGAGTTGGGCCTGTGCGACGAGGAGCCGGTCGAATGGGTCCCGATGGATCAACGGCAGGGTTGCGGCGCGGAGTGCATGGTCCAGCTCGATGGCCAGGGACCCGAACCCGTTGGATGCGAGTCGGCTCCGGACGTAGACATCCGGAGCCTCGGGGAGGGTCAGGCGAGCCTGGGTCACCTTGTACGACAGCTCATACCCGCTGACGGCACTGAGAAGGACTTCGTTCGATCCGTCACTCAGGATCCGGCGGCCGTCTGCCGAAAGCTCTGGCGCATCGAGCAGCCACCAAAGGAAGGCGTGCGTATCCAGCAGCACCCTCACTTGAGGACGTCGCGCATCGGATCTCCGGGATGCATGTAGTCCGGGTCGAGCTCGGGGATCGGGTCGTCGAAGTCCGGATGGATGATCACCTTGCCCCTGTCCATTCCGGGAACGCGACGGACAGGTCCAGTCTGGATCGCGACGAGGCGCGCCACCGGCTTGCCGGCCTTCGCGATCACGATCTCCTCGCCGTTGCGGACCCGCTCGAGCAGGCGGGACAGGTGCGTCTTGGCCTCATGGGTGTTGACGGTCGTGCTCATGCCCGGAGTATGGACTTAGTCCGATGACTTAGTCAACACGCACCGGCGGCGCCCCAACGGATGGGCCCGAGACCTATGCAGGCAGCGCATGAAGTCGGTCATCTACTCGCGGGGAGTGTCGTGATGTATGCCGGCCGCGCATGGATCACGTCGTTTCATGCTCGAGGTGGCTGAACGGCGGCAGCGCCAATGCGGAATCGACCGATCTCATGCGTGTGGCGACTAAGGGCCCGGTGCGACGCCCCCCATCGTCCGGGCGATCCTCGATCCGCACGCGATGAGCGGTGCGGCGCCGGCGGCCATCGCCTCCTCCACCGGGATTGGCCGCTCCCAGACTGGGACGACGGTTGCACCGAGGAGCGCGAGCGCCTGGACCCCGGCCGGCTCCACGCCGCCGCCCACGGCGATGCAGCGAACGCCGCTCGCCTGGGCGAGGCGCGCGACGCCCAGGGCGGTCTTGCCGAACGCTGTCTGGGCGTCGATCCGGCCCTCGCCGGTAATCACGATGTCGGCGGACCCGAGGCGAGCCCCGAACCCGACAGGTTCCATGACGAGCTCGACGCCGGGTCGGAGCGCGAATGACGCGAACCGCCCCGCGAGGCAGAGCATCGCGAACCCGACCCCGCCGGCCGCGCCGGCGCCCGCTACGTCACGCGCCGCCACTCCGGCCGCCGCTTCGAGCGCGTCAGCCCACGCGGCGTTCCGTGCGTCCAGGTCCCTGACCTGGGCGGGGGATGCGCCCTTCTGCGGGCCGTACGTTGCGGCAGCCCCGGCCGGACCCAGGAGCGGGTTCGTGACATCGCAGGCGATCTCCAGCGTCACCGCACCGAGGCGGGGATCGAGCCCGGCCAGATCCACGACCGGCGGACCGGAGTCCCGCTCCGTCACGGTAGCTCCGAGGGCCTCCACGATCCCTCGTCC
>JACVXW010000196.1:3260-6750 GCA_015661135.1 Chloroflexota bacterium | reverse complement strand
TCCTGATCCTTTTCGTCCGCAGCCTGCCCGGGTTCAAGGTGGAGGAGCTGCCGGACAAGATCCTGGGCGCGAACCCGTGGCTCCTGCTCGCCGCGTTCACGATCTTCTACCTGGGCTTCCCGTTGCGCGGCCTGCGCTGGGCGCTCCTGGTGCGGCGGACCGGGTTCCCCCTCCGCGTCCGCGACGGCACCGAGATCATCTTCATCTCCTGGCTCGTCAACTGCCTCGTGCCGGCCAAGCTCGGCGACATCTATCGGGCGTACCTCCTCAAGATCAACAGCCCGGTCTCGCTCTCGAGAACCTTCGGGACCGTCTTCGTCGAGCGGATCCTGGACCTCTTCGCGATCGTGATCCTCGGACTGGCTGCCGGCTTCGTATCGTTCCGGAGCGGACTTCCGGCGGAGGTCCAGATCGTCTTTGCCGCGGGTCTCGTGTTCGTCGTGCTCCTCGCGTTCGCGCTGCTGACGCTGCGCAACTTCGGGCGGCAGATCATCACCGCGCTGCCGCTCCCCGGCCGCGTCGTGGAGTTCTACGATCGATTCGAGGAGGGCGTGTTCGCCTCGGTTGGCCTGCGCGCGCTGCCGCGCCTCGTCGTCATCACCGGCCTGATCTGGGCGACCGAGGCCACCCGGCTGTACCTGGTCGTTCAGGCCCTCGGGCTGCCCGACGTCCACCTCGGGATCAGCGGCGCCTTCTTCATTGCCCTGTCGGCGTCACTGCTGACCGCGATCCCGATCACCCCGGCGGGCCTGGGGTTCGTGGAGGGTGCGGTCGTCGGCCTGCTGACGCTCGTGTACGGCGTGCCCCAGACGGAAGCGCTGGCGATCACCCTGGTGGATCGGACGATCAGCGTCCTCACGATCATCGTCCTCGGCGCGATCGTGTACGCGATCTCGCCGAAGCGCCGCGGCGCCGGGCTCACCCCGAGGGCCGGCTGACCCGAAGCAGGACGGTCCCGGTACCGCGAACCGGGCCTGACCCACTCCGACCGCACAAGACCGACCCGCCCCGGACCCCCCGGTCGGCTGATCGCCTGAGGTACCAACGGGTGATAACGATCGTGAGCCCGCGCTCCGATAGTCAGGGCATCTCGCACCAGGGATCGCCCTGCCAAATCGGAGAGCCCAGGCACCACCATGACCAGCCAGGACGGTCGAGCCTTCAACGAGTGGCTTCGGACCCAGCTCAAGGCGAAGAAGATGTCGCAGCGACAGCTCGCACAGCAGTCCGGGGTTGATCACTCGACGATTTCGCGCCTCATCCGGGGCGATCGGATGCCGTCCCTCGGGACCGCGACGAAGCTTGCCCGTGGCCTCCGGGAGATCCGCGAGGACGCCGACACCGCGCAGTACCTGGGCATGGTCGCCAACGGGACGCAGAACCCGACCGCACGCGTGGAATACGCGCTCCGGGCGGATGACTCGCTGACCGAGGCGCAGGTGCGCCAGATCATGGAGTACTACCTCGCCGTCCGGATGCGCCGATTCGGCCGCGTCTTCCAGGCGGCCGACGCCACCGGCAACGGCCCAACCCGCGTCGAGTGACCCGGATGTCCTCCACGTCCGGATCTCGGGGACAGCGAATGCCGGCGTACGGGGCGCCGGCATTCGCGATTCCGGCGCGCCGACGCTACGGCGCCTGGAAGCTACGGCGCGTAGATCGAGACGACGATCCGGGCTGAGAGGTCAAACCGCTCGACGAGCGCGGGCGCCGGCGTTCCGCCCGCACCGCCCGCACCACTCGTCAGCTGGGCCAGGAACGATGTCTCGGCCGGGCCGCCGCAGGCGTCGCCGATGACGGTCTCGAACAGGCGATCGCAGGCGACGACGAGCGTCGCGCCAGCCAGCAGTGACCGGGTTGCCGAGGCTTCACCCGTTGCGACGGTGACGGCTGCCGCCGACGTGATCGACCCGGGCCGATCACCGCCCCGAGCCACGACTACCGGGAAGGCGATGCCTTCCGCCGTCTTGAAGATGGGCAGCCCCCGGATGTCGATGGGGGCGTCGCCCGCGATGGCCGCGATCCGCGCCCCGGCCTCGCGGGCGGCCGGCCAGCCACCGTTCGGGTCGGGTAGCGGCGACAGGCCCTGCTGCATGAAGACGAGTCCCGCGAGTGAGATGGCCACCACTGAGCGGACGGCAAGGTCGATCCGCGGATGCTGGCCTGTACCGCGCGTGATGGCCCGGGCCGAGATCGCCAGGAGCACCAGCACGACGGGATCCATGAACGCGTGGTAGTGATCGTTGGGAAGACCGGCCACCACGACCTGGAGAGACGGAGCAAGGACGGACAGGCTGATGGCGCTCCAGAGGACGCCCAGGCCGAGCCAGCGCGCCAACCCGGCATCTGGACTTCGGCCGGCGATCATCAGCCACGCCGCAAGCACGAATGCCCCGCTGACCGCGACCGTCGCCCCGACCGGCGTGTCGGTGACGAGGCCGACGAGCGGCCAGCCGACCACACGGAACAGGGTGAAGACGAGGCTCACAAGGGGGCTCAGCGCCGCGCCGCCCCCGTCCCCGGCGGCGAGCCAGGCGAGGGCGCGCCGCGTCTCCTCGAAGTCCGACTGGAGCTCGTGGGCCGCCAGGGGCACGAACAGGAGGGCGGCCAGGCCCAGCCCGCCCGCGACCGCCTTCGCGATCCCTGCCGCCCGCAGTCCGTCCCCAGCGCCGCGTGCCCGTATGGCGTCGGTCACGGCCAGGGCGAGGATCGGCGGCAGGAAGACCACCCCGAGAACATGGAGCTGGACGACCATCCCCGCGGCGAGGATCGATGGGAGCCACCACCGCGCCCGGCCGCCGGCATGGGCGCGCCAGGCGCAGCCGAGAGCAAGGGCCGCGAACAGGGGGATGGGGTTCGGATTCCAGATGAAGGTCGACTCCTCGATCGCGGCCGGCGACACGGCCATGAGGAGCCCGGCCACGAGCGCCGGGACACGGCCCGCCGCCGTCCGGGCGAACCACCACGTGGCGCCGACGCCACCGATTCCGAGGATGGCGATCCAGGTCACGACCGCCGTCGGGTCTGCGCCCGTCAGCCAGGCGGCCGGGGCCAGCAGGTAGTAGTACGCCGCGCCATGGTGGAAGTCGCCGATCGAGGTCGGCGGCCCGAGGAGCGGCAGCATCCCGTCCTGGACGAGCCGGAGCAGCACGAGCACGTCGTGGCCCTGGTCGCCGTCGAAGCGGCCGCGCACCTCGAGGCCCGGGATTCGAAGTGCTGTGGCGAGCACGAGGATTCCAAGCAGAACCACGGCATCGCGGCTGAGCAGGCCCTGGGCAATGTCCGATGCCGCGCGTACAGCTTGGGCAATCCGTCCCGAGGCGCCCGTCCCGAGGGGGACGTGGGCACCGATTCGGGGTTCATCGGGCGACACCATGACATCGTACGATGCGGTCATGGTGCTGGACGGCAGGACATCGACCCCTCCGACCTGGGCCGCGGACGACCCGGCGTTCGAGGCGCGCGTACTGCGGACGTTCATCCGGGACGG
>JACVXW010000196.1:0-3203 GCA_015661135.1 Chloroflexota bacterium | reverse complement strand
GGTCCCCGAGCGGGACGTGAACATGCGCCTCGCCCTCTGGTGTCTCGATGTCGCGACGATCCGGCGGGCGTTCGTGGACCTCGGCTTCGTCCGACGCGACCAGATGGTGTACCGCCGGACGGTGCCGGCGCGGTCAGCATAGGCGGGCGTCAGCGACGCTTGCCGGCTTCGTTCCGCTCCATGCCGGTCGCGTATTCGCCCCCGATCACGGGCTCGATCAGGCCGAAGTTCCCGTCCCCGCGCCGATAGAGGATCCCCACCCGCTCGGTCTCGGCGTTGACGAAGATGAAGAAGTCGTGCTGCAACTCCTCCATCCGGGCGAGGGCGTCCTCCTCGAACATCGGCTCGATGTCGAACCGCTTGACCTTGACGATCCGCCGAGCGCGCGACGCGTCTGCCTGACCGTCCGCCAGTCGACGCAGGATCACCTTCTCCTCGTCCGGGCGGGCCCGGAGTCGGGGCTTCGCCTTGAAGTCGACCGCCCGCCGCTCGATCTTGTCGACGACCTCGTCGATGCCGGCGCGGTGGGTTGGTCCCGCCGCGCTGCCGCGAAGGGCGTGTCCGTCGATCGTCAGGGACACATCCACGATGTGGGAGTCAGCCATGCTTCGGTGCCGCTCCACCGACAACTCCACGATCACATCGCTGCGATCGTCCAGGAGCCGTTCCAGCCGTCCGAGCTTTCGCTCGGCGTACGCCCGGTCATCGTCGCTGACCTCGAGGTTCTTGCCTCGCACGATCGTCTTCATCGCTGGGCCTCCCTGCTACGGGACCAGTCGGCGCCAGGCGAGTATACGCGCCGCATTCGGCCTCACCGCTCCCGGGCAACCGTGACGGCCGAGACGGCGAGGGCGCCGTCGTCCAGCAGGACCCGGGCACAGGCCGCGAGCGTGCTGCCGGTGGTCAGGACGTCGTCCACGAGGACCACCCAGACGCCGTCGAGCATCGGACGGGCGTCTCCAGGCGCCGGACGCGCGCCCGGTGGCCCGATCTCGCTTCGTGGGTGTCGTAGGCGGAAGGCGTTCGCGACGTTGCCGGTCCGGGCCTCACGGTCCAGGTCGAACTGGGCGGTCGTGGCCCGGGACCGCTCGAGCAGCGGACGGACCGGCAGGCCGCAGACGGCGCTCGCGGCCTGGGCGATCAGGGCGGCCTGGTCGTAGCCGCGGTCGCGGACCCTGTCGGGCGACGCCGGCACCGGGACCAGGACCTGCCCACCGACTCCCGCCCGTGCCCATCGACGCCCCACGGCCCGGCCGAGAGGGACTGCGAGTCGCCGGTCACCAGCGTACTTCAACCGGTGGAGCGCCCGCCTGGTCACCCCGTTGAAGGAGGCGCACCACTCGACCTGGACGAGTGGCGACGGGACGTCGCCCGGCAGCCCGATCGGCGTGCCCGGCGGGCAGAGGAGCCGTCCGTCAAGGGCCGGCAGGCAGTCCCGGCACAGCCCCGCACCCTCCCGCTCGCATCCGGCACAGGTCGCCGGCAGGGCAAGGTCAAGCAATCGGCTGCCGATGTCACCGGCGGCTCGCCCAATTCCGGACAGGAGGTCCATCGGCGCGATGATCGCGGGACTTCCTCACCTGCCGCTCACCTGCGGCACACCTGCGCGTCAGGCGCCGATGCGGATCCAGTCGCCGACGGTCGTGCCGGATTCGTCGATCGTCCCGGTCGGCAACTCCAGGCAGCCGTCCGCGCCCCGGATCAGCGGCACGATCCCGGTCCATGGTCGGAGCCCACGATGCACGGACAGGACTCGCCGCGATCCGTCCGCGCCCGCTCGTCCCAGGAAGATCGCGTCGATGGAAATTTGCATGAAGAACATGTGGATGCCGTTCGATGCGGGAAGCCAGAGCCCGCTTCCGTGGGGCAGGTTGCGACGGCCCATGAGCCCCATGAACTTGCCCCAGAGCGAGGCCGCGGTCTCGACCCGCTCGGCGACGACCGACGCCCGGGTGACGTTGCGCGCCGCAACGGGCGCGTTGGCCGGCGGGCCGCTCACCTCGCCGGAACGCTGCCGCCGACCACCCTAGGTCTTGCCCAGGTTGCCGACGATGAGGATGATCGCCGGGCCGAGGATGACGATGAACAGCGAAGGAAAGATGCATCCGACGAGCGGGAAGAGCATCTTGATCGGCGCCTTCGCCGCCTGCTCCTCCGCCCGCTGGCGTCGCTCGATCCGGAGCTGCTCGGACTGGACCTGGAGGACCTTGGAGATCGCCACACCCAGCTGCTCGGCCTGGATGATCGCCCCGACGAAGTTCGTGAGCGGCTGGACCTCGGTGCGCGGGATGATGTCGCGCAGGGCCTCCCGGCGGACCTTGCCGACGCGGACCTCGGCGAGCGCGCGCCGGAACTCATCGATCAGGGGTCCCTTCATCTTCTCGACGACCTTGCCCAGCGCGGCGTCGAACCCGAGTCCGGCGCGAACGGAGATCGTCAGGAGATCCAGGGCGTCCGGGATCTGGAGGAGCACGCCCTTCTGGCGCTTCTTGATCCGGCCGCTCAGCCAGAACTCCGGAAAGATGTAGCCGATTCCGAGGCCGAGGGCCCCGAGAGCGATACCACTCAGGATGTTGCCGCCGAGCAGGCCGAACAGCACGAAGAACACGCCGGCAAAGGCGACGGCGGCAATCGCCTTGATGCCCAGCCAGTCGGCAGTCCGCATGTCACCCGGGTTGCCGGCCATGGCGAGCCGTCGTTCGGTCCGTTCACTGAAGCTGGAGGACGTCATCTTCGACACCCGGCCCGAGAGGCGCCCGGCGAGCGGCTTGATGGTCCGGTCGAAGAACGGCTGCTGAAGCTCCAGCTCCTCGAGGTTCTTGGCCTGCATGGAGCCGAGCTGGGTCAGGCGAGCCTGGACCGCGTCCACCGGTGCATTGCCGGCCAGGCCAAACGTGATGAGGATGACGGCCACGGCCGCGATCCCGGCGATGGCGAGGGGAAGCAGCATGACCTAGACCTCGATGTCCACGATTTTCTGGATGAGGGTGAACCCGATTCCCATCATCACGACACCGGCGCCCAGGATGATGATCCCCGCCGGCAGGCCTGCGACGGCCACCGTATCGTCGAACATGGGTTCGAAGAAGGTCGGTGCGGCCAGGAAGATGAAGCCGGCCAGCCCGAACGGCAGGAGGCCGACCACGTAGCCAGACAGGCGTTGCTGCGCCGTCAGCGTACGGATCTCGCCCTTGATCCGGACG
>JACVXW010000195.1 GCA_015661135.1 Chloroflexota bacterium | reverse complement strand
GAGGACCGGCGGATCTCGGCGGTCGCGGCCGCCGTCCCTGGCCGGCTACCCGCGCAGTGCTCCGGGGGTGGTCGCAAGCCAGGATTGCCGGGGGCAGCATGGGAAACGGGATGCATCCGCGGGAGTCAGCGCGCGTCGAGCGACGCTCGTCCCAATAGTCGGTCGCTCAATCGGTCAGCGGCACGCTCGGGGCGACCCTGGCCGACTTCTGTAGAGCGTGCCAGCCCGCTGCGATGAGGGCCGGCCCGTCCCGGCGCCGTCGCCTCGGCCCGTGCTGACGTCTGCCTAGGAGTGGCGGTAGAGCGCGACCGCTCCCACGCAGCCCGGGCCCAGGTGCGGGCCGACCGACGCCCCGACGAGGTCGATGGTCACGTTCGCCGGGTCGATTCCGCCGGGAACACGCGCCACGATCTCGTCGCGGAAGGCCTCCACGTCGGCGTTCGTGGTGTGCAGAACGGACAGCCGCTCGATGGGACGGGCGCAGATGAGCTCGATGACGCGCTCGCGGGCCTTGCCTCGGGTCCGGACCCTGTCGGCAGGCTCCACTGCGCCGTCCTTGACCTCGATGATCGGCTTGAGCGACAGAAGGGTGCCGATGGCCGCTCGAGCACCGCTGATGCGCCCGCCCCGCTTCAGGTACTCGAGGGTGTCGAGTGCGACGAACGTCGAGATGTCGGACCGACGGTCCTCGCAGACCCGGGCGATCTCGGCCGCAGCCACCCCGGCCCGCGCGAGGCCGACTGCCAGCTCGGCGAGGATCCCCTCGCACATCGAGACCCCGCTCGAATCGACGATGTGGATCTCCCGGTCCGGGAGCATCCCCTTGGCGATCTCGGCACTCTTGATCGTCCCCGATAGGGTTCCCGCCACGTGGATGGACACGATCGCCTCGGCGCCGGCGGCGAAGGCTGCGTCGTAGATGGCCTTGAAGTCGCCCGGTGAACAGGCGGCGGTGGTTGGGAACGGCGCGGACGGCGCGGTCATCCGGCGCCAGAACTCCTCGGTGGACAGGTCGGCGCCGGCCTTGAACGTGTCGGCACCAAAGCTGACGACGAGAGGGACCACGGTGATCCCGAACTCCGCAGCGCGGGCGGCCGCCATGTCCGACGCCGAATCCGTGACGATGGCGACGTGGCTCATTGCTTCCCTCCAGGGAGGCGACGTGTCAGGCACGCAGGGCGCCTCCGCTCCTGGCGCGGATCATACCGGCGCCGACAAGCGGTCAAGTACCCTTCTCCGCATGGATCGCTCCCTCAAGGCCGTGCTGCTCGGCACCTTTACGCTCCGTTTCAGCACCGGCCTCACCGGCGCGATGCTCAACTTCTATCTCGCCAGCCTCGTGCTGCAGGGCAACACGGACATCGACGGCAAGGTCGTCGGCCTCCTCGCGGCGACGTTCTACATCGCCGAGCTTGGACTGTCGCCCCTCTTCGGGATCCTGTCCGATCGCATCGGCCATCATCGGGTCCTGTTGTACGGGCCGGCCTTTGGGGTGGTCGCGGTCATCCTCACCGCCCTGACCTCCAACGTCGTGGTGCTCGGCGGGACGCGCCTGCTCGAAGGCGCCAGCACGGCTGCCTCCGTGCCGTCGATCCTCGGCTTCATCGCCCTCGCGACGGCCGGCAACGAGGCCCTCCGGGGCAAGGCCGCTGCGCGCTTCGAGGGAGCCACACTGGCCGGACTGGGGGCGGGGTTCATCGTGGCGCCGACGCTGTTCGCGCTGATGGGCCCGAACGCCTTCCTGCTCAATGCCGCGTTCTACGGCGGCTCCCTGCTGATTTACCGGTTCGGGGTCGAGGATCCCGCCGGTGAGCGAGAGGCCCTGGCCGCGCCGCACACCGGCCTCCGCCGGTACGTGGACCTCGTCCGCCACTCGCACGTGCTGCTGCTGGCCCCAACCTGGATCGCCATCAATGCCTCGATCGGCCTGTGGTTCAGCCAGGCCCTCTTCCAGCTGGCGAAACGGAACCCGCTGTTCCCCGACCAGTGGCTCCTCCAGGGGTTCTCGGCCAACCAGATCACGGGGGGGGCGATCGCCGTCGCGATCATTGCCGGCGCGGGGATCATCTGGTGGGGCGACCGGTTCGACCAGTTCAGGCGGACCACGATCATCCTGTTTGGGATCATCGGCGGGCTTGGGCTCGTGGCCGCGGGACTCGTGGTCAACCACGGGGCGTTCCAGGCGGGCGAATCGCTCGCACACACGGCGCTGATCGGTGGCGCGTCGTTGCTCGTAGCGGCCGGCCTGTTCCTCCTGGCCGGCGCCACGCCGGCCGCAGTGGGCCTCCTGGCCGACGTGAGCGAGAAGTTTCCGGGGGACCGCGGCGCGATCATGGGCTTGTACTCGGTGTTTCTCGGGCTCGGGCAGATCGTTGGCAGCCTGATCGGCGGCGTCGTCGCCGATGCGCGGCATGGAACATCACCTGGGACCCGGTCAGCCCTCGACCCTCGAACCCAATCCCGGGTGAGCGACGCGGGCGCGGGGCCCCACGTCCCGGTTCCCCTGGCTCGCGGCCGCCACGGGGCCGTGGTGGCACCGCATCACCTGGCGACGGAAGCGGGCCTCTCCGTCCTTCGCGCCGGGGGCCATGCCGTGGATGCGGCAATTGCGACGACTGCAGTTCTGGCAACGGTCGTCCCCAAATCGTGCGGGATCGGCGGCGATGCGTTCTGGCTGATCTGGGACGCCGGGGCGCGGCGGCAGTTCGCGCTCAATGGGTCCGGGCGAGCACCGGCCGGAGCGGATGCTGCGGCACTTCGGGCGCGGGGCCTGACCACGCTGCCCCTCCGAGGGCCGCTGTCCGTCACGGTGCCCGGGGCTGTCCGCTCGTGGGGCGACGCACACCGTCGGTTCGGGCGGCTGGCGCGCGACGCGGTGCTCGCACCGGCGATCGAGCTCGCCCGCGGCGGCTTCCCAGCGTGGGACGGTTTCATTGACGCCGTCGAGCGGTCGGTCCCGATCGTCGAGGATGCCCTCGGGCGCGGGTCGGCGTTCGCCGCCCACTTCCGGCCCTTCGGTCGGCCGTGGCGGCCCGGCGAGATGGTCAGGTTTCCCGCCCTCGCGGCAACGTTCGAGCGACTCGCGGTCGAGGGCTTCGACGCCTTCTACGACGGAGACCTCGGCGAGGCCCAGGCCCGATTTCTCGCGGCGGCAGGCGGCCCGCATCAAGCCGGGGACTTCGGCTCGCATGCCTCCAACTGGGCGGATCCTATCGAGACGACCTATCGCGGTGTCCGGGTCACGAGCCATCCGCCGAACTCGTCGGGCATCGTGGCTTTGGAGTTGCTCAACATCCTCGAAGCGGCCGGGCCGCCGCCCGATGGCGCCTTCGGACCGGACGGATCGGTGGCCGACCCGGGCTGGATCCACCGCGCCATCGAGGCCGCCAAGCTGGCCATGGCGGATCGCGACGCCTACCTCACAGATCCCGAGTTCAGCGAGATCCCGGTCGCGCGCCTTCTGGACAAGGGCTACGCCGGCGAGCTCGCGGCGCAGATCCCGCAGGACCGCGCATCGGCGCCTCTCCCGTCATCGAATCCGCGCGGCGGCGGGACGGTCTACCTCGGCGTCGTCGACGGCGAGGGGAACGCCGTGAGCCTGATCGAGTCGAACTACCTGGGCTTCGGTTCCGGCCTGATTGACCCTGCGACCGGGATTCACTACCAGAACCGGGGCTCGTACTTCTCGCTGGAACCCGGGCACCCAAACGTGCTGGCGCCAGGCAAGCGGACCCTGCACACGCTCCTGCCCGGCATGCTCTTCCGCGAGCCGGATCGGCCGTGGGTCGTGGCCGGGGCGATGGGCGGCGATGCGCAACCGCAGGTCCACGCCCAGCTCGTGAGCGCACTCGTCGATGGCGGGCTGGACATCCGGGCCGGGGTGGCCGCACCGCGCTGGTTCGTTGAACCGAAGGCCCACTTCGCTCCGCCGACCGTCGTCCGCGCCGAGCCGCGGTTCGCGCCGGGCATTCTCGAAGCGCTCGCGGCCATGGGCCATGACGTCCAGCGGATGGCGCCGTTCGACTCGTGGCTCGGCCTTCAGCACGCGATCGAGCTCGTCGACGGCGGACCCTCGCGGCCGGGTGGCTCGGTCGCGGCCGCAACGGACCCTCGAAGCGCAGGCCTACCGGCGGTCTGGTAAGCGGTTTCTGGCGGTTTGCGCTCCTGCGCGATCTGCGATACTCCCGCTCGCCGGTGGCGCGGCTGCGCTCACACGACCGCCGCCACCGGCCCTCCCCACCGTCGCGACCTCGGAGACAGCGGTGACCTCGAACGTCGGCCAGAGCTACCCGTACACCAGCGAGCCCGAGGCCGAACGCGCAACGGTGGTCGCGGGCCTCGTCGCTGCCCGCGAGGGCCTGGCCGCCCTGCTCGCCGCGGAGACCACCCCGCTGGACGCCCACGACCGCTGGTGGGTCTGGAAGTGCCCGACTTCCGGCTGTGCCGGGCTGCTGCACGCCACCGGCTACGCCCGGGATCTTCACGCCCTCCACGTCGTCTGCGACGGGTCGTGCGCGAAGATGTTCCTGCGCTGACCTCGACCACCGCCCGATCGTCCGCGGCAACGGACGCGGAGGTCGCCGCCTCGCGACGACGGCTCGTGGTCGACGGCCTGGGGATCGTCGCCACCGCGGTCGGGTTCGGGCTGGTCTACGGGCTTGCCGCGCGGGCGGCCGGTTTCTCCCCGCTCGAGGCGAGCGCGATGTCCGTGTTCGTTTTTGCCGGGGCCGCGCAGTTCGCCGCGGTCGGCTACGTGCTCGGCGGATTCTCGTGGCTGGGCGTCGTGCTCCTGACCGCGTTCCTCAACGCCCGCCACCTCCTCTACGGCGCGGCGCTGGCGCCGTACCTCGCGGATCGGCCTCGGCCCATCAGGGCACTCATGGCCCATGTCCTGACGGACGAATCGTTCGCCCTCTCGATCGCCCACTTCCGGCGCATCGGCCGGGGTGATTCGCGGGGGTACTGGTGGGCGGCCATCGTCACCGTCTTCATTCCGTGGAACCTCGCGACGCTGGTCGGGGTCCTCGTCGGCGGCGAGATCCCGGATCCGTCCCGCTACGGCCTCGACGTGATCTTTCCGGCGGCCATGGCCGGACTGGCCGTCGGGCTCGTGACGAGCCGGCGCGAGCTGGTCGCGGCCGTCGTCGGGGCCGCCCTGGCCGTCGGCATCGGCCTTGCCTGGGATCCAGCGGCCGGCATCCTCGCCGGCGGCCTGCTCGGCCCGATCGCGGGCATGCTGGTGCCGGAGCGGGCCGCGACCCGGGTCACCCCATGAAGACCGACCTCGTCTGGCTCGCCCTGCTCATGGGCGCCGTGACGTACCCGTGGCGCGCGGTCCCGCTGCTCACGCCCGGGATGCACCGGCTGCCCCCGCGCGTCCAGGAGTACTTCCGGCTCGTCGGGCCGGCCGTGCTGGCCGCGCTGGCTGCCGTGAACACGATGGTGACGATCGATGCAACCCGGCACCCATCGCTGAACGTCGGGGTCGAGTGGCTGGCGGTCGGGGCTTGTCTCGTGGTCGTGGCGGCACGGCGAGGCCTGCTCCTGGGCTTGCTTGCCGCGGCCGCGATCGCGGCGCTGGCCAGGTCCGCCGGCATCGGCTGAGGGCGGCGTTCCCTCAGGCG
>JACVXW010000036.1 GCA_015661135.1 Chloroflexota bacterium | reverse complement strand
CCTGTATCGCCGGGTCATCAACCGCAACAACCGGCTCAAGCGACTGCTGGAGCTTGGGGCGCCGGAGATCATCATCCGCAACGAGAAGCGGATGCTCCAGGAGGCGTGCGACGCGCTCATCGACAACGGTCGCCGTGGCCGTGCGATTGCCGGGACCGGTAACCACCGCCTGAAGTCCCTGAGCGACATGCTCAAGGGCAAGCAGGGCCGATTCCGCCAGAACCTGCTCGGCAAGCGCGTCGACTACTCGGGCCGGTCGGTCATCGTGGTCGGGCCTGAACTCAAGCTGCACCAGTGCGGGCTTCCCAAGAAGATGGCGCTCGAGCTGTTCAAGCCGTTCGTCATGCGCCAGTTGGTCGAGAAGGGCTTCGCCCACAACATCAAGAGCGCCAAGCGCATTGTCGAGCGGGTCCGCCCGGAGGTCTGGGACGTCCTCGAGGAAGTCATCAAGGATCACCCGGTCCTGCTGAACCGGGCCCCGACGCTCCATCGCCTGGGCATCCAGGCGTTCATGCCGGTGCTCGTCGAGGGCTCGGCCATCCAGATCCATCCGCTGGTCTGCACCGCGTTCAACGCCGACTTCGACGGCGACCAGATGGCCGTCCACGTGCCGCTCTCCTCGGCTGCCCAGGAGGAGGCGCGGACGATGATGCTGTCCACCTCCAACCTGCTTTCACCGGCCGACGGGAGCCCCGTCGTGGCTCCGACCCAGGACATGGTGCTCGGCTGCTACTACCTGACGATGGAGCGGGCGGGGAAGGACGGGCTCGTCCGCAGCTTCGCCGACGAGAGCGAGGCGCTGTACGCGTACGAGCTGTCGGCCCGCGGCCTGGATGTCGCCAGCGGTCGCCGCTCCGGCGTCGAGGGCGAGGCTACCCGGCACGAGGTATCTCCGAGCCGGGTGACTCTCCACGAGCCGATCGATGTGGTGGCGCAGGCATGGGACGAGGCCGCAGGCGCGCTTCGCCCGACCAGCATTCGAACCACGGTCGGCCGGATCATCTTCAACGGGATCGTGCCGGACCGCCTCCGCTTCACCAACCACGCCATGAAGCGGTCCGAGCTCAAGCGGATCGTCGACGAGTGCTATCGAGTGCTCGGTCCGGAGGAGACGGCCGAGCTGGTCGACGGCATCAAGACCGTCGGCTTCGAGTTCGCGACGCGCGGCGGGATGACGATCGGCCTCTGGGACATCGTCACGCCCACGAACAAGGCGGCCCAGCTCGCCAGCACGGAATCCGCCGTCGGGGAGATTGACCGCCAGTTCCAGCGCGGCCTGATCACCGAGGACGAGCGCTATGAGCAGGTCGTGCAGCTCTGGCAGCAGACGACCAAGACCATCTCCGATTCGATGATGGACGGCCTCGAGGAAGACAACGCGTTGCGGATGATGACGGACTCCGGGGCCCGCGGGAACAAGGGCAACATCGGCCAGCTTGGCGCGATGCGCGGCCTCATGGCCGACCCGTCCGGCCGGATCATCGACGTTACGGTGCGCAGCAACTTCCGCGAGGGCATGTCCGTTCTCGAGTACTTCATCTCCACCCACGGCGCCCGCAAGGGTCTCGCCGACACCGCGCTCCGGACGGCAGACTCGGGTTACCTGACGCGGCGCCTCGTGGACGTCGCCCAGGACGTGATCACGCGCGACGAGGACTGCGGCACGGAAGAGGGGAGCTGGATCACGGCCGAGGACACGGCCGACATGACCGGCGCCACCTGGCCCCCCACGGACGACCAGACGCGCCAGACGGTACGCGAGGAGTTCCGGAAGCGCCTCGTCGGCCGCCTGTCGGGCGCCCCGATGCCGGATCCGGCATCGCGCGCCAAGAACCCGCCGCTCCTCGTGGATCGCAACGAGCTCATGACCGAGGAGATCTCGGTGGCGCTCGAGGCGGCCGGGATCGATGCGGTCCTGGTCCGCTCGCCGCTCACGTGTGAGGCTCGCTACGGCGTCTGCCGACGCTGCTACGGCCGCAACCTCGCGACCGGCGAGGCCGTGGGTACCGGCGAGGCCGTCGGCATCATCGCCGCCCAGTCGATCGGAGAGCCCGGTACGCAGCTGACGATGCGGACGTTCCACACCGGCGGCGTCGCCGGGCTGGACATCACCGCCGGCCTGCCGCGGGTCGAGGAGCTGTTCGAGGCCCGCGTCCCCAAGGGCAAGGCCGAGATGAGCCACATCGACGGCTCGGTATCCATCCTGCGTTCCGACACCGGGACAAAGGTCACCAGGGCTTCCTTGCTCGAACGGACGATGGGTTCGTGGTGCGGGCCGAGGACATCGTGGAACGCGAGTACCCCATCCCGCACAACGCCCGCCTGCTCGTGGACGACGCCCAGGAGGTCAGGGCCGGCGACGCCATCACGGACGGACCGATCAACCCGCAGGAGTACCTCGACACGCGAGGCCGGGACGCCGTCCAGCGCTACCTCGTCAAGGAGGTCCAGAAGGTCTACCGGAGCCAGGGCGTCACGATCAACGACAAGCACATCGAGATCATCGTCCGGCAGATGCTTCGAAAGGTCCGCATTGACCAGCCCGGCGACAGCGAGCTGCTGCCGACGGAGCTGATCGATCGCCTCGACTTCGAGGAGGTCAACAACAGGGTTCTTGCCGAGGGCGGGGAGCCGGCGACGGCGCAGACCGTCCTGCTCGGGGTGACCAAGGCGTCGCTCAACACGTCCAGCTTCCTCGCCGCGGCGTCCTTCCAGGAGACGACCCGGGTGCTCACCGAGGCCGCCATCAACGGCGCCAAGGACCACCTGATCGGGCTCAAGGAGAACGTCATCATCGGCAAGCTCATCCCGGCCGGGTCCGGGGCGCCGGCCAACCTGGCCGCGCGCAAGGAGCGCGAGCGCCGGGCGGCGATCGAAGCGCTGGCAGGCGAGGCCCTCGCGGACGGCGGTGCCGCGTACAACCCGTTCCTCGACGAGGGGTCGGGTCGAGCGCCAGATGAGGATGCCGCCGGTCTCGCGAGGGCGGCGGCCATCGCCGGATCGGAGGAGGACGACTTCAACCCGTTCCTGGCGTCCGGCGGATCCGGGGATGACGCCGCCATCGATCCGGATCAGAACCCGCTGCTCCAGGGTGAGCCGGCCCGGTCCGGCGAGGCCTGACGAGCGAGCCAGCGGCCCCGGACGCCGGGGTCGCTGTCGGGCCATGTGCGTTTGACACGTGCTCGGCCCGATTGCTACACTCCGCGTTCGTGGCTCCGGAAGGAGCGGCGTTCGACTTCGCCGTCGAGCCGCTCGCCGTAGCCCCCATCGAGGGATGGGACAGGGTCCTCGCCGAGGGTCCGAACCCCGGCCAGACGACCCGCGGTCGCAGGACCGCCACCGACCGACGAACCGAAAGGAGCAGCGTCTTCGTGCCGACGATCAGCCAGCTCGTGCGCCACGGGCGGCACGCCAAGATCGCGAAGATCAAGGCGCCTGCCATGCGCAAGAACTGGAACAGCCTTCGGCAGCGCCAGGTACCCATTCCTGGAGCGCCCCAGCGACGGGGTGTCTGCCTGCAGGTCCGGACGATGACGCCCAAGAAGCCGAACTCGGCGCTGCGCAAGATCGCGCGCGTGCGGCTGACCAACCAGATGGAGGTCACCGCCTACATTCCGGGGATCGGCCATAACCTCCAGGAACACTCCGTCGTGCTCGTCCGGGGTGGACGGGTCCGGGATCTGCCGTCGGTGAAGTACCACATCATCCGCGGCGCCCTGGACGCAGCCGGCGTCCGCGATCGCAAGCAGGGCCGCAGCAAGTACGGCGCGAAGGCGGCTCCGGCCGTCGGGGCGAAGCGCTGATGCCGCGCCGCGCAAGCATCGCCCGCAAGACGAAGTACGAGCAGATCCCGGCGAATCGGACCACGGCCCGGTTCCACGTCAAGCTCATGAAGGACGGCAAGCGCAACCTCGCCGAGCGGATCCTCCGCCAGGCGCTGGCGCGGGCCGAATCGCAGGCCAAGCGTCCCGGCCTCGAGGTCCTCGAATCGGCGCTCCGCAACGCCGCCCCGATCATCGAGGTCAAGCCCCGCCGCGTCGGGGGTGCCACGTACCAGGTGCCGGTCGAGATCCGCGGGGATCGCCGCCTGTCACTCGGCGTGCGCTGGCTCGTCCAGGCTGCTCGAAAGCGGAGCGGCAAGAGCATGAGCGAGAAGCTGGCGTCGGAATTCGTCGACGCGATGAATGGCCTCGGTGCCGCGGTCAAGCGGCGTGAGGACACCCACAAGATGGCTGACGCCAACAAGGCCTTCAGCCACTTCAAGTGGTAACCAGGGAAAGGTCCGCATCGTGACACGGCAGGTTCCGCTTGCGCGCACGCGGAACATCGGAATCATTGCCCATATCGACGCGGGGAAGACCACCGTCACCGAGCGGATCCTTTTCTATACCAAGAAGATCTACAAGCTCGGCGAGGTCCACGAGGGCGCGGCCACGATGGACTGGATGCCCCAGGAGCAGGAGCGCGGCATCACCATCACTGCCGCGGCAACCACCTGCCAGTGGAATGATCATCGTATCAACATCATCGATACGCCCGGGCACGTGGATTTTACGGTCGAGGTGGAGCGGAGCCTCCGCGTCCTCGACGGCGCCGTTGTCGTGTTCGACGGCGTGGCCGGCGTGGAGCCCCAGTCGGAGACGGTCTGGCGCCAGGCGGATCGCTACTCGGTGCCCCGCATCTGCTTCATCAACAAGCTGGACCGAACCGGTGCCGACTTCTGGCGCTGTGTGGAGATGATCGTGGATCGGCTTGGCGCGCGGCCGGTGCCCATCCAGATCCCCGTCGGTCTCGAGGACACCTTCGAGGGCGTGATAGACCTCATCGAGATGAAGGCGATCCTGTACCGGGATGACCTCGGCAATACCATCGACGTCGTCGAGATCCCCGAACACCTGCTGGCCGAGGCCACGAAGCACCGTGAGCGGATGATCGAGGCGGTCGCCGAGGTGGACGACGGCCTCACCCACAAGTATCTCGAGGGCGAGCCGCTCACGAACGAGGAGATCCGGCACGGACTCCGCCTCGGGACGCTGCAGTCCAGGTTCGTCCCTGTGCTGGCGGGATCGGCACTCAAGAACAAGGGCGTCCAGCCGATGCTGGATGCTGTCACGGCGTTTCTGCCCTCGCCGCTGGACGTGCCGCCGACGATCGGCCTTCGTCCCGGCACGGACCAGGAGCTCGTCCGCACCGTGGACGACAAGGAGCCCTTCTCCGCGCTCGCCTTCAAGATCGCGGCTGACCCGTTCGTGGGCAAGCTCGCCTTCTTCCGTGTCTACTCCGGAACCCTCAAGGCGGGCTCGTACGTGCTGAACACCGCCAAGGACAAGAAGGAGCGGGTCGGGCGCATTCTCCAGATGCACGCCAATCACCGCGAGGAGATCGACCAGGTCTACGCCGGCGACATCGCCGCGATCGTTGGCCTCAAGGACACCTTCACCGGCGATACCCTGTCGGATCCCGAGCATCCGATCCTGCTTGAGACCATCTCCTTTCCGGAGCCGGTCATCGAGGTCAAGATCGAGCCCAAGACCAAGATGGACCAGGACAAGATGGGGATCGCCCTCCAGCGACTGTCCGAGGAGGACCCCACCTTCCGGGTCAAGACGGACCAGGAGAGCGGCGAGACCCTCATCGCCGGCATGGGCGAACTGCACCTGGACGTGATCGTGGACCGGATGGTCCGCGAGTTCAAGGTTGCCGCCAACATCGGCCGGCCGCAGGTGTCCTACCGGGAGACGATCCGGCGCAAGGCCGAGGGCAACGGCCGCTTCATCCGGCAGACCGGCGGCAAGGGCCAGTACGGCCACGTCGTCCTGACCCTCGAGCCTAACGAGAAGGGCGCCGGCTACGAGTTCGTCGACAAGATCGTGGGCGGGTCGATTCCCCGCGAATACATGCGCGCCGTTGACCAGGGCATCCGCGAGACCGTCGAGACGGGTGTGTACGCGGGCTTCCCGATGGTCGACGTCCGGGCGATTGTCCACGATGGGTCGTACCATGAGGTGGACTCTTCCGAGATGGCGTTCAAGATTGCGGCCTCGATGGCCCTCAAGGACGCGGTCGAGAAGGCAGATCCCACCATCCTCGAGCCGATGATGCGGGTCGAGGTGACGATGCCGGAGTCCTTCATGGGCGATGTCATCGGCGATCTCAACAGTCGCCGGGGGCTCGTCGAAGGCACGGAAGCCCGGGGCACGACCACGGTCGTCCGGGCGGCCGTTCCGCTGGCCGAGATGTTCGGCTACGCCACGGACCTGCGGTCGATGACCCAGGGCCGGGCGAGCTACTCGATGGAGTTGTCGCACTACGCCGAGGTCCCGGGCAATCTCGCCCAGGAGCTCGTCGCCAAGTCACGCGTTTCCTAAGCAACGACGGTCGGGACGAGGAGCCAGGAGCAGCCACGATGGCCAAGAAGAAGTTCGAGCGAACCAAGCCGCACGTGAACGTCGGCACGATCGGCCACATCGATCATGGCAAGACGAGCCTGACGGCGGCGATCACCAAGTACCTTGCCCTCAGGGGCAAGGCGGAGTATCGCGCCTTCGATTCGATCGACAACGCCCCCGAGGAGCGCGAGCGCGGGATCACCATCGCGATCGCCCACGTCGAGTACGAGACGGACGCCCGCCACTACGCCCACGTCGACTGCCCCGGGCACGCCGACTACATCAAGAACATGATCACCGGTGCCGCCCAGATGGACGGCGCCATCCTCGTCGTCGCCGCGACCGACGGGCCGATGCCCCAGACCCGCGAGCACATCCTCCTGGCCCGCCAGGTCGAGGTCCCGTTCATCGTCGTCTTCCTCAACAAGGTCGACGCGGTCGACGACCCCGAGCTCCTCGACCTCGTCGAGCTCGAAGTCCGCGAGCTGCTCTCCAAGTACCAGTTCCCGGGGGACGACATCCCGGTCATCCGCGGCTCCGCGCTCAAGGCCCTCGAGGCCACCGGTGGCGTGGACGATCCCGCCTACGCCCCGATCCAGGCCCTCATGGATGCCGTCGACGCCTACATCCCCAACCCCGAGCGGGCCATCGACAAGCCCTTCCTCATGCCGGTCGAGGACGTCTTTGGGATCAAGGGCCGGGGCACCGTCGCCACGGGCCGGATCGAGCGCGGCATCGTCAAGGTCGGCGACGAGGTCGAGCTCATCGGCGTCAAGGCGACCCGCAAGATCGTCGTCACCGGCGTCGAGATGTTCAAGAAGCTGCTCGACGAGGGCCGGGCCGGCGACAACGTCGGCTGCCTCATGCGCGGCATCGAGCGCGAGGAGATCGAGCGCGGCCAGGTCCTCGCCAAGACTGGCTCGGTCAAGCCCCACACCAAGTTCCAGGCCCAGGTCTACGTCCTGTCCAAGGAGGAGGGTGGCCGCCACACCCCGTTCTACAACGGCTACCGGCCCCAGTTCTACCTCCGGACCACCGACGTCACCGGCTCCATCGGCCTGCCCGACGGGGCGGAGATGGTGATGCCCGGCGACAACGTCGAGATGAGCGTCGAGCTCATCACCCCGATCGCGCTCGAGACCGGCCAGCGGTTCGCCATCCGCGAGGGTGGCCGGACCGTCGGTGCCGGCGCGATCACGAGCATCACCGAGTAACCAGATGGCAAAGCAGCGCATCCGCATCCGCCTGAAGGCGTACGACCACCGACTGCTGGATCAGTCGGCGGCCCAGATCGTCGAAACGGCCCAGCGCACCGGTGCCGACATCGTCGGTCCGGTGCCGCTGCCGACTCGCATCGAGAAATTCACCGTCATCCGGTCGCCGTTCATCGACAAGGACAGCCGGGAGCAGTTCGAGATCCGCACCCACAAGCGGCTCGTCGACATCCTGGATCCCTCGTCGAAGACGGTCGACGCCCTGATGCGACTCAGCCTTCCGGCTGGCGTCGACATCGAGATCAAGATGTAATGGGAGTCGGACTCATCGGCCGAAAGGTCGGCATGACGCAGGTGTTTGCGGAGGACGGCACGATGGTCGCCGTCTCCGTACTCGAGGTCGCCCCGAATACCGTGACCGGCCTGCGGACCGAGGAGCGGGACGGCTACACGGCCGTTCAGCTTGGCACGGACGAGAAGAAGAAGCTCTCGAAGCCGCGCCTCGGCAACCTCAAGGGCCTGCCGTCCCTCGGTACCCTGCGCGAGTTCCGGACGGATGACCTGTCCGGGTACGAGATCGGCCAGACCATCGCCGTCGCCGAGGCCTTTGCGGCCGGCGATCTCGTGGACGTTACGGGCATCTCCAAGGGCAAGGGGTTCGCCGGCCACATCAAGCGGCACCACTTCTCGCGCGGTCCCAAGACCCATGGCTCGGATCACCATCGCGCGCCGGGATCGATCGGTCCGGGCACCACGCCCGGCCGCGTCTACAAGGGCGTCCGGATGGCCGGCCACATGGGTGACGAGCGGGTCACGACCAAGAAGGTCAAGGTCGTCCGGACGGACGCGGACCGCAACCTCCTGCTGGTCAAGGGCAGCCTGCCCGGCGCTCGCGGCAGCCTGATCCTCGTGAAGAAGGCCTGACCGATGCCCCAGACCACCCTCTTTGATCGAACCGGGGCGACCGTCGGGAGCGTGGAGCTCAATGACGAGCTCTTCGCCGCTCCGGTGAACGTCGCCGTGCTCCACCAGGTCGTGACGGCCCAGCTGGCCGGCCGGCGAACGGGCACCCATGACACCAAGACCCGCGGCGAGGTTCGCGGCGGTGGCGCCAAGCCGTATCGCCAGAAGGGGACCGGGCGCGCTCGCCAGGGCCACCGGACAGCGCCGCACTTCCGCGGCGGCGGCGCAGTCTTCGGGCCGCACCCGCGCTCGTACGAGCAGCGCCTCCCCCGCAAGATGCGCCGGCTGGCGCTGCGCGGCGCCCTGACCGCGAAGTTCGGCGACGCCGCGATCCGCGTTGTCGACACGTTCGCCCTGGAACGGATCAAGACCAAGGACATCGTGGGCATCCTCGCCGCGCTGAACGCGACGGGCCGGGTGCTCGTGGTGGCTCCAGGGACGGATGCCCAGCTGAAGCTCTCGGCGCGGAACCTCCCGACGGTCAACGTCATCCTGGCGGACTCGCTCAACGTGGTGGACCTCATCAAGGCGGACACGATCGTCATCGAGCAGCCCGCCCTGGCCCGGATGGAGGAGATCTACCTGTGAGCGCCCTGACCGCTCCCGAGATCATCCTCCGGCCCGTCATCAGCGAGAAGTCGATCGACGAGTCGAGCCGCGGCAAGTACACCTTCGCGGTGCATCGGGATGCCAACAAGATCCAGATCAAGGCCGCGATCGAGGAGCTCTACAAGTCGGACAAGGTGACCGTCGTCGCCGTGAACGTCCTGACCAAGCAGCCCCAGACCAAGATGTCCGGCACCCGGCGCGGACGGGTCGCGGGCCGGATCTCCGGCTGGCGGAAAGCCATCGTGACGCTGGCTCCCGGTCAGAAGATCAAGTTCTTCGAGGGGGTGTAGGCATGCCGCTGCGCAGCTACAAGCCGACCTCGCCCGGACTCCGGGGCATGACGCGCTCGACGTTCGAGGAGATCACGACCGACCAGCCCTACAAGCCGCTCCTCGAGCCGCAGAAGCGCGGCTCCGGGCGGAACAACGCCGGCCGGCTTACCGTGCGTCACCGCGGCGGCGGCGAGAAGACCCACTACCGCCGGATCGACTTCAAGCGCGACAAGTTCGGCGTGCCGGCCCGGGTGGCGACGGTCGAGTACGACCCGAACCGATCCGCCCGCATCGGACTCCTCCATTACCGCGACGGCGAGAAGCGCTACATGCTCCTCCCGCACGGGGTGAAGGTGGGCGACGTCGTCGTCTCCGGCCCCGAGGCCGAGGCCCGGGTCGGCAACGCGCTGCCGATCGCGAACATCCCGCTCGGCTCCACCATCCACAACATCGAGCTCGTCGCCGGCCGCGGCGGCCAGATCGTCCGATCGGCCGGAGTTTCCGCCCAGTTGCTCGCCAAGGAGGGCGACTACGCCCAGGTACGGCTTCCGTCCGGCGAGGTCCGGCGGGTGAGCATCAAGTGCATGGCCACGGTCGGCCAGGTGGGCAACCTCGATCACGAGAACCAGAACCTCGGCAAGGCCGGACGGTCCCGTCACATGGGCCGGCGACCGGAGGTGCGGGGCGTCGTCATGAACCCGCGTGACCATCCGCACGGCGGCGGAGAGGGCAAGTCCCCCACGGGGATGCCGCCCAAGACGCCGTGGGGCAAGCCGGCAATGGGCTACCGCACGCGCCGTGGCAAGACCACGTCGCAGGCGATTGTCCGCTCGCGGCACCGGAAGTAGCGGGGAGGCAGGAAGAAGATGTCCCGTTCCATCAAGAAAGGTCCGTTCATCGAGACCCGCCTTCTCGGCCGGATCGAAGAGATGAACAAGCGCAGCGAGAAGAAGGTCGTCAAGACCTGGTCCCGCGCGTCAGTGATCTTTCCGACCTTCATCGGCCACACGGTGGCCGTCTACAACGGCCGCAAGCACGTCCCGGTCTACGTGACCGAGAACATGGTTGGTCACCGGCTCGGTGAGTTTGCCCCCACGCGCACCTATCGCGGGCGCTATCATGTTTTGCACGGCGCAATTTCGCCAGTGGAAGGCATTGGCCCGGAAGATCTGCGAATCAAAGAATTGCTGGCCCGCCTGCGCGACGGCAAACCGGC
>JACVXW010000194.1 GCA_015661135.1 Chloroflexota bacterium | reverse complement strand
GACCGTCCGCCGTCGATCATCGCCACGTCCATCGTCGGCGGCGCCCCGAGCGCCTCGCTGGACCGCCCGGCCACCTATCGATCGGAGAGTGCGACATGACGCGACAGGCAGTTTCGACCCCGGGTGCGCCGGGCGCCATCGGGCCCTACAGCCAGGGAATCGCGAGCGGGGACCTCGTGTTCTGCTCCGGGCAACTGGGGCTGGATCCCGAGTCCGGGGAGATGGCCGCCGGGGTCGAGGCCCAGGCGGAGCGGGCCTTGCGGAACCTCGCGGCGGTCCTCGCCGCCGCCGCCTGCACATGGGCCGACGTCGTCAAGACGACGATCTACCTCGCCGACATCACCGACTTCGCCGCGGTCAACGCCATCTACGCTGGATTCATGGCGGACCCGCCGCCGGCCCGCTCCACCTTCGCTGTCGGCGCGCTGCCGAAAGGCGGCCGCGTTGAGATCGACGCGATCGCCCGTCGCCCGGGCTGAGCGGAGATACGGCACGGGACGGCCGGCCGGTCGCGTCAATTGACACCCCGGATGCCCGGCCCATACCCTGACGCCACCCGAATGACCCCCTCACCACCCGCGTCGACCGGGCGAACCGCCGCCATCATCCTGGCCGCGGGCCTCGGGACGCGGATGCAGTCCCGAACACCCAAGGTCCTCCATCCGCTCTGCGGGCGGCCGATGCTGGCATTCGTGCTGGACGCGTGGGCGGACGTGCCCCCTGACCGGTCCGTCGTGGCGCCCATCGTGGTGTATTCCCCGGCCGTTGCCGCGATCCGCGCCGCCGAGCTCGGTTCCGGGATCACCTTTGCCCTCCAGGACGACCCACGCGGCACCGCCGACGCCGTACGCGCGGGGCTGGTCGGGGTCCCGGACGACGTGGATGAGATCCTTGTCCTGTCCGGGGACGTGCCGCTCGTGCTGGGTCCGGCCCTCCAGGCCGTCCTCGAGCAGCGCCGTCTCGACGATGCGGCCATCGCCCTCGCCAGCGTCTTTGCGGCCGCCCCCGGGTCCCTCGGCCGGGTGGTCCGGAGCGAGTTCGGCAGCGTGGAGCGGATCGTGGAGGCGAAGGACGCGACGGCCGAGGAGCTCGACTCCAATGAGGTCAACGCGGGCTGCTACGCCTTCGACGCTCGTGCGGCTTGCCCGCGAGGACGGCCGGATCGTGAGCGCGGTCGGCTTCGATGACGACGGGACGTTCGACGGCATCAATGATCGTGCCCAGCTGGCCCAGGCTGAGTGGGCCCTCCGGGTCCGACGCAACGAGGCGCACATGCGTGCCGGGGTCACGATGCGGGACCCGTCCACGGTCTACCTCGACTGGGACGTGGCCCTGGACCCCGACATCGTCCTGGAGCCGAACGTGATCCTGCGGGGCCGGACCGCGATCGGGGCCGGCAGCGTCATCGGCCCCGCGACGACGATCGTGGAATCCACGATCGGGCGCGACTGCATCGTCTGGGCGAGCGTCGTGGAACGCTCCACTGTCGAGGACGGCGCGTCGATCGGGCCCTATAGCCACCTCCGGCCCGGCACGCACGTGGGACCCGGTGCGGAGGTCGGCAACTTCGCGGAGCTCAAGAACACGCGCCTGGGTGCCGGCGTCAAGCAGCATCACGTGAGCTACCTGGGCGACGCGGAGCTCGGTGACCGGACGAACGTCGGCGCCGGCACGATCACGGCGAACTGGGACGGTCGGACCAAGAACCGGACGGTCGTCGGCGAGGGCGTATTCCTTGGCGTGGACACCATGCTCGTCGCCCCGGTTGAGGTCGGCGACGGTGCCCGGACCGGCGCCGGCGCCGTCGTCACGCGGAACGTCCCGCCGGGCAAGCTGGCCGTCGGGGTGCCGGCGCGCATCCGGGAGCCGCGGAGCGACCCAACCGCCGCGGGTGGCGGCGGGGATTCATGAACCAGACCGTCTTCGAACTGCTCATCATCCTGCTGCTCGTCCTGATCAACGGCGTGTTTGTCGCCGCCGAGATCGCCCTCGTTGCCATCCGGAGGAGCCGCGTCGAGCAGATGGTGGATGAGGACATCCGGGGTGCCCGCCGCGTCCGGCGCCTCGTCGAGGACCCGGGCCGCTTCCTTGCCGTCGTCCAGCTAGCGATCACCTTTGTCGGGTTCCTTGCCTCCGCCTTCGCGGCGGTGAGCCTCGTCGGCGTGCTCGGCGAGTTCATGCGCGGCATCGGCGTCGAGGACTCGATCTCGACGATCGTCTCGCTTGTCGTGGTGACCGTGCTGCTGTCGCTGTTCACGATCGTCTTCGGCGAGCTCGTGCCGAAGTCCCTGGCGCTGGCCCATACGGAGCGCTACGCCCTCGCCCTCGCGACACCGGTCGACCTCCTCGGCCGCCTGTTCGGCCCGCTCGTGACGGCCCTCGCCGCGATCACGAGATGGATCGCCCACTCACTCGGTGCCGACGTCTCCCGCGAGGCCCAGATCACTGCCGAGGAGCTGAAGCTGATCGTGGAGCGAGGCGGGGAACAGGGCGTCCTGGAGGCCGAGGAGGAGCAGATGATCAACGCGGTCATCGAGCTCGGTGAGCGGCGCGTCCACGAGGTCATGGTTCCGCGCGTCTCGATCGTCGGGATCCGGGCGATCGCCTCGTTCGAGGAGGCGATCGATCTCGTCGTCGACGGAGGCCACTCGCGGATCCCCGCCTACGACAACTCGATCGACGAGGTCGTCGGCATCCTCTACGCGAAGGACCTGCTGCCGTACCTGAAATCGAGTGCGGAGCCCCGGCCTGCCCTCAGGACGCTGCTTCGCCCGCCCGTCCTCGTCCCGGAGTCGATGACCATCGACGACCTCCTCCACGAGCTGCAGCGCCGGAAGGTCCACATTGCGATCGTCCTCGATGAGTACGGCGGGACCGCCGGCATCGTCACCATCGAGGATCTGCTCGAGGAGATCGTCGGTGAGATCCAGGATGAATACGACGTCGAAGAGCCGATGGTCGTCCGAATCTCAGAGCACGAGGCCAGGGTGGACGGTCGGGCCGACGTGGACGAGCTGGGGGAGGTCTTCGACGTCGAGCTGGAACTCGAGGACGAGGAGGAGTACGACACCGTCGGCGGGCTCATCTATCACCGGATCGGCGGCGTTCCGAAGCCCGGTGACCGGATCGAGGTGGACGGCCTGACGCTGACCGTCGAGACGACGGCGGGTCGTCGAGTCGGCAAGGTCCTGGTGGTCCGGCAAGCGCAGGACACCGCGCGACCGAACGAGCGCTGACGAGGTTCGGGGCACGGGCGGAGCCGCCGCCCGACTGGAGGCGCTGCCTCGCTGGCTAGGCGCTGATCACCCGGACGATGATCTCCTCGAGCCGGGCGCGCGCATCGGGCAGGACGACCCCCGCGGCGTCCAGTTCGGCCAGGGCCCGGTCCCGGTGCAGCTGCGCCTGGGTGCGGGTGTAGTCCCGGGCGCCGGTTCGTTCCAGGATCGCCACGATCTCGCGGACTGCAGCCTCGCTCGGTGACTTTGGTTCGTACAGGGCCGCCAGTCGCGCCCGGTCGTCGTGCCCGGCATGCTCGAACGCATAGATCACCGGCAGGGTCTTCTTGCGGCGGGCGACATCGGTCGGCTCCTTGCCCGTCGCCTGCTCCTCGCCCCAGATCCCGAGGAGGTCGTCGTTGACCTGGAAGGCGATCCCAAGCGCCCAGCCGAAGGCCCGGTAGCGGGCGATGACGTGCTCGTCGTCGGTCGCGAGGAGCGCGCCGGCTTCAATGGACGCCGCGATCAGGGCGGCCGTCTTGCGGCCGATCATGTCGAAGTAGAGCTCGACGGACATCACCTCGTCCGCTTCGCTCGTGGCGATGTCGATGTACTGCCCTTCGCATAGCGCCACGCATGTCTCGTCGTAGAGGCGCATCAGCCGGAGGACCTTGCGGTCGCTGAAGCCCAGGTCGGTCAACCGGTGGAGCGCGATCCGGCTGAGGCTGAACAGCATGTCGCCGGTGTTGATGGCCTGCGGGATGCCGTGGAGGCTCCACAGGGTAGGTCGGTGTCGACGCTCGCTGTCGCCGTCCTCGATATCGTCGTGCACGAGACTGAAGTTGTGCCCCAGCTCAACGGCGGCCGCGCCCGGCAGGGCGGCCCGATGGTCGCCGGTGATCGACGCGTACGCGAGGAGGCCCAGAAGGGGGCGCATCCGCTTGCCGGAGACCCCGGTGGATCCATCCAGCCCGAGGTGGTACCGGCACTGCTCGTAGACGCCGACGGTAGACGGGTCGTGATCGCGGACCAGCCGAAGGATCTCCTCCTCCGTGGTCCGAGTAGCCTGTTGCAACGGGGCCGCGTGGCTGGCCGGGCCTCCTTCGATGGCCGCGCTCGGGTGCTACCGTCTGCCGGTGCCCATCCAGCGCCGCTACACGACCGATGCCATCGTCCTGTCCCGGTTCGACTACGGCGAGGCGGACCGGATCCTGACGCTGTTGACCCCGGGGTCCGGGAAGGTCAAGGCGATCGCGAAGGGGATCCGGCGCCAGAAGTCGCGGATCGGCGGCAGCCTCGAACCGTTCGCGGAGTTGCGGCTCGCGCTGGCCCACGGCCGGACGTTCGATGTGGTCACCCAGGTCGAGGTCATCCACCCCTGGCTGCGCCTCCGCGACGACCTCGTTTCGTTCGGGACGGCCTCGTACATGGCGGAGATGGCCGAGCGGACCCAGGAAGAGCGCCACGCTGTGGAAAGCGTCTATCTCCTGCTCAAGCGCGGCTATGAAATCCTCGATGCCGGGATGGCGCCCGGCCGCGTTGCCCGGTGGTTCGAGATGCACCTCGCCGACGAGCTCGGGATCCGGCCCGACGTGGACCGTTGTGTCGAGTGCGGCCGGCTACTGGAGGCGGGCGAACGGTACCGCTGGGTGCCGCCGATCGGCGGCGTCCTGTGCGAGCGCTGCCCCGGACCACCCCATGACACTGCCGGGATGTCGCTCGAGGGGCTGAAGCTGCTCAAGGCCTACCAGCGGATGGACGTCGAGGCGCTGGCCGCCCTGCGGGTGCGTCCGGAGGTGGAAGCCGAGGTCGAATCCGCGATGCGGGCGTTCATCCCTCGCGTTCCTGGACGAGGTCCGCGCCGCCGATCGGCGCGCGCCAGTGGAGGTTCAAAGGTGATCTTCGATCCGAACGACGAGCGTGCTGTGCACGCGCTGGCGCGGCTCGCCGTCGACAGGATCGCCTGGCTGTCGACGGTCACGGTTGACGGCCAGCCGCAGACCATGCCGATCTGGTTCCTCTGGGTGAACGGCGAGATCCTGATCTATGGCGACCACCGCGCGCGCCGGAACGCGAATCTGGAGGCGAACCCGAGGGTCTCCATGCACTTGAACGATGACGGGTCGGGCAACGACATCGTGGTCATCGAGGGCGAGGCCCGGATCGAGCCCGAACATCCGCAGGTGCCCGACAACCCCGCCTATCTCGAGAAGTACGACGGTTGGATCGACCAGTACGCGGACGGGCCGGCGAAGATGGCCCAGACCTACAACCTGCCCATTCTCATCCGGCCGACACGGGTCGTTTCGATTCCTGGATAGCCGCGCCGGGTGGCGGCCCGAGGTCGTCTGCTAGGATCGGAGGGCCGACACCCCCTCCGCGTCCGTCCCTTCCACGGCCGGCCGCCCCAAGGAGAATCCGTGACCGACCACCCCGCCCGAGACCCGAACGAGGTCACGGCCGCCGTCCCCGACCTCGACACGATCGTCAGCCTGTCCAAGCGCCGCGGCTTCGTCTTCCCGAGCTCCGAGATCTACGGCGGGATCAACGCCGTCTGGGACTATGGGCCGCTCGGGGTGGAGCTGAAGAACAACGTAAAGCGCGCCTGGTGGAAGGCCATGGTCCAGGAGCGAAATGACATCGTCGGCCTGGACGCCGGCATCCTCATGCACCCCCAGGTCTGGGTGACCTCTGGCCACGTCGGTTCGTTCAGCGATCCGCTCGTGGAATGCGGGACCTGCCACCGCCGCTACCGCCGGGACGAGCTGCCGGGTGCGGAGGCGTTGAGCGTCTCCGACCTCGGCGATCCCACAGTCATCACGCGGTTCAAGCTCACCTGCCCGAACGATGGCGGGCCGCTTTCCGCTCCGCGCCGGTTCAATCTGATGTTCCAGACGTACATGGGGCCGGTTCAGGACGAGGCATCGGTCGTCTACTTCCGGCCGGA
>JACVXW010000193.1 GCA_015661135.1 Chloroflexota bacterium | reverse complement strand
CCGGAGTCACGCTCGCGGCGCCTCAACCTCCGCACCTGTATCATCCGCCGTCAATGCGACGGACCGGAATCATCCTCATCGCCGCGATCGGCGCGCTTGCCCTCTTCGTCGACTTCTGGCCCAGGCTCCGCCTGCCCGGCTTCGATTCGGAAAGCGGCAACCGCCTGATCGAGACGAAGCTTGGCCTCGACCTCCAGGGTGGCCTGAAGGTCGAGTACCGCGTGAATCCCTCGGGCGGAAAGACGCCGGACCTCGCCGCCATCGAGATCGTCCGCGGGATCATCGAGCAGCGGGTGAACTCGACCGGTGTCTCCGAGCCCGTGGTCGTGACCAGCGGTACGGACCGGATCGTGGTCGAGCTGGCGGGAGAAACGGACACGGAAGCCGTCCGGGCGCTGGTCGGTCAGACCGGTCGTCTCGACTTCGTCCCGATCCCGGCCACGATGACCCCGCCTTCGGAGGGTCAGACGCTGGACCTCTCGACGCTCGCCGTGCTCTTCTCGGGCGATCAGCTCGCGAGCGCGACCGTCGGATCTGACCAGAACGGCAACCGGACGGTCAATTTCGTGCTCAAGGACCTCGGCAAGCAGAAGTTCGGGGACTGGACGACCGCCCACGTCAACGAGTTCTTCGCGATCGTCCTCGACTCCACCGTGATCTCGGCGCCACGGATCAATGGGCCGATCCCGGACGGGAACGTCCAGATCACTGCCGGCGGGATCGGCGGGTTCCCGCAGAAAGAGGCGCAGAACCTCGTCGACGTCCTCCGTTTCGGCGCCCTTCCGTTCCCGGTCGAGGAGCTGTCCAGCGACACGATCGACCCCACGCTGGGTCGCGAATTCCTCGACAGCAGCATCCTCGCCGGCGGGATCGCGGTGGGCCTCGTGCTCATCTTCATGCTCCTCCACTACCGCCTGCCGGGTGTGGTGGCCGGGTTTGCGCTCCTGTATTACGCGCTCGTCGTCTTCGCGATCTTCCGGCTCATACCGGTGACACTGACACTCGCCGGCATCGCTGGTTTCGTGCTTTCGGTGGGCATGGCGGTCGACGCCAACATCCTCATCTTCGAAAGATCGAAGGAGGAGCTCCGGCTCGGCAAGTCGCTGCCCCAGGCGATCGAGGCCGGGTTTGCCCGCGCCTGGAACTCGATCCTCGACTCGAACGTGTCCAGCCTGATCACCGCTTCGATCCTGTACTTCTTCGGCTCGTCGGTCATCCAGGGTTTCGCCCTTGTCCTGATCCTCGGAGTGCTCGTCTCCATGTTCACGGCGATCACTGTGACCCGGACCCTGTTGCGGCTCGTCGTGGCCCGGGACTGGGCCCGCAAGGCTCGGCTGTATGGCGTCACGGACGCCGAGTTCGTTTACCGCCCCACGGGTCGCGCCCTCACACGCCCCGCGGTGACCCGCGATGTATGACGTCATCGGCAAGCGCCGCTGGTTCTTCGCGTTCTCGCTGTTGATCACCATCCCCGGCCTCATCTTCCTCCTGCTCACCCCCATCAGCGGCGGCTCGGCCGGGCTGAAGTTCTCGATCGATTACACAGGCGGGACTGTCTGGTCCATCAAGTTCGCCGACCCGGCTGTGACGGCCGCCGACATCCGGGCCGAGCTCGCCGTGCTCGGGCAGCCGGACGCGAGCGTGACGAAGACCGGCAAGGGGTTCTTCGACATCCGACTCTCGAAGCTTGATCTCCGCGGCGTCGAGCCCACGCCGACACCGGTGGTGACGCTCGCGCCGACGGCCGCTCCCACGCTGCCGCCGACCGCGACACCCAGCGCCACGCCGACCACGCCACCCACCCAGGCGCCGAGTCCCAGCGCAGCGGCCAGCCCCGACGCCAGCCCCGCGGGTTCGCCGACGCCGGCTCCCAGCGCCACCCCGGCCCCGACTCCAGCCCCAACGGCGTCGCCGTCGCCGACGCCCGCACCCACGGCGACACCGGCGCCAACGCCCCTGCCCTCCGCGACCCCGATCCCCGGCTCCATCACCCAGGTCCCCACGGACGGTGAGATCGGGCGGATTGCAACCAGCCTCCAGACCGCCCTCGGCCCGATCTCCGAGCAGCAATCCCTGAGCTCGATCGGCGCCGTCGTCAGCAGCGATCTCGTCAACCAGGCGATCGTCCTGATCCTCGTCGGCAGCCTCGGGATCCTGGGCTGGATCACCCTCCGGTTCCGGGACGTCAAGATGGGTGTGACCGCGCTCATCGCGCTGCTCCACGACGTGATCGTGGTGCTCGGGGCCTTCGCGATCCTCGGCACGCTCTTCGGCGTCGAGATCGACGGCCTGTTCGTGACGGCGATGCTCACGGTGATCGGCTTCAGCGTCCACGACACGATCGTGGTCTTTGACCGGGTCCGGGAGAACCGGGTCCGCCACGCGGGCGAGCCGTTCGCCGAGATTGTCAATCACTCCCTGCTCCAGACACTCGGTCGGTCGGTCACGACCAGCTTCACCGTCGTCCTGACGCTCTCCGCTCTCCTCCTGTTCGGCGGCTCGGCGACCGACGAGTTCGTCCTGGCACTGCTCATCGGGATCATCTCCGGGACCTACTCGTCCATCTTCAACGCCAGCCCATTGCTGGTCGTCTGGCAGAACTGGGAGGACCGGCGCAAGGGCCGGCTCGTCGTGCCGCGGACGCCCCGCCGCGCGTCCAGCTAATCGCCAGCGAAGCGGCGGTGCAGCCCGTCGTGGCATCCTGACCCGGTGCTCCAGCCGCGGGCCCGCTGGGTCTTCCCGACCATCGCCGAGCCGGACCCGCGCCTGACGGCGGCGGGGACGGAGCTCGGGCTCAGCTCGCGGATCGTTGGGCTCCTCGCTCGCAGGGGGCTGGCCACCGCGGGGGACGTGGAACGCTTCGTCGGGGACGCGTCCGCCGGCCTCCACGATCCGGCGCTCTTGCCCGACGCGGCGGCATTCCTCGCCCGCATCGCCGCTGCGAGGGACCGTGGCGAGCGCGTCCTCGTGTTCGGTGACTTCGACGCCGACGGGATCACCGGCCTCGCGATCCTCACCATCGCCCTCCGGGCGTACGGCGTCGAGGTGATTCCGTACGTCCCGTCTCGGCTGGACGAGGGCCACGGGCTGTCGCTGGCGGCCCTCGACGCTGCCGCTCGGGAGGGCGCACGCCTGATCGTCACGGTGGACACCGGGACCACGAGCGTCGCCGAGATTGCGGTCGCGGTCGCACGGGGCATCGATGTCGTCGTCACGGACCACCATCGGGTTCCGGCAG
>JACVXW010000192.1 GCA_015661135.1 Chloroflexota bacterium | reverse complement strand
GCCATCCGGACGCCCTGGTCAGGCTCGTCGGTGAGATTGATATCGTCCCGGACGTGTCCGGGCGGCTGGCGGTCGCCCGGTTGGACGGCACCGACATCGCCGAATCGGCCCGCAGCCCGGAAGTGGAGGCCGCCGTCTCGCGAATTTCGAGGGTTCCGGAACTCAGGGCCGCCCTGCTCGATCGGCAGCGGCAGATCGCGACAGCCGGCGGCATCATCATGGCCGGCCGCGACATCGGGACGGTGGTCCTGCCCGACGCGGACCTCAAGCTCTTCCTGGATGCGACCGTCGAGGAGCGGGCGCAGCGTCGCGCGGAGGAACGCGGCCTGTCGCCAGGCGGCGATGAGGCGGCCGCCCTGCTCGAGCAGCTCCGCGAGCGGGACTCGCTGGACACGACCCGCCCGGTCGCACCGCTTCGGGCGGCCGCCGACGCGGTCCATCTCCGGACGGACGGGAACGCGTTCTAGACCACGGTCGGCCTTGTCGTCGATGCAATCAGGGCGCGAGAGGGCTCCGCGGGCGGCGCAGCGCCGGAAGCGGCGAGCGAAACAGGACCGAGCCCGCAACGCCGCCGGCGTCGCCCGATCGAACCAACACCAATCGCGACGCGCCTGACCCTGGTGATCGTGGTTGCCGGCTTCGTCATGCGGGTGATCACCCGCTTCTTCACCCGGGTCCGAATCGAGGGCGAGCTCGGGTCGATCCCGGCCACCGGGGCAGTGCTGATCGCGGCGAACCACGCCTCGAACGCCGACCCGGTTCTCATCGGCGGGTTCCTCAATCCGCGCCTCGGCCGCCCGGTCAACTGGCTCGGCAAGCGCGAGGTCTTCGACTGGCCGTTCCTCTCGTGGCTCGCCCGGCAGGGTGGGGTACACCCAGTGGATCGCGGTGCAGCGGACGTCGAGGCGTTCAAGACGGCGATGCGGATCCTCGAAGCCGGGCACATCCTGGCCGTCTTCCCGGAGGGCACGCGCAGCCCGGACGGCGGGCTTCAGGCGCCGAAGGACGGGGTCGCCGTCCTGGCCCTGCGATCGGGAGCCCTCGTGGTGCCGATCGGTATTGAAGACGCGGACCGGCTCTGGCCTCGGGGTCGCCGGTTCCCGACCTTCACGCCGTCGGTCACCGTGACCATCGGCCGACCTTTCCGACTCGAGGAGGCCCTCGCAGAAGAGGCCGCCCGGTCGCCGAGCGCCGCGCCGCTGGATCGGCGCCGAACCAAGGAGGCCGGCACGATCCTGATCATGCGCCGCATCGCGGCGCTCCTCCCCGAACGCCAGCGCGGCGTCTTCCGCGGTCCCCCGATCTGACGCGTCCAGGGGTCCGGCGGGTGCCCCGTGCGATACTTCCGGGGAGCATGGGAACCGTCACCGACATTCGAATCGCGAAGCGCACCGGCTTCTGTTATGGCGTCCGCGAGGCGATCGACATGGCCAAGGAGGCCAGCGCCGCCGGCAAGGCGACGCATACCCTCGGCCAGGTCGTCCACAACGAGGGGGTTGTCCAGGACCTGCAAGCCCTCGGCATCCGGACCGTTGAGACCCTCGATGACGTGGACCACGGGTCTGCCGTGGTGATCCGGGCGCACGGCGTCCGGCCCGAGGTGATGGAGCGGGCTGCTGCCCGCGGGCTCGAGGTCATCGACGGCACCTGCACCTGGGTGATCCAGGAGCAGCGCGAGCTGGCAAAGCTCGTCGAGGAGGGCTACACGATCGTCCTGCTCGGGACGCCGAAGCATCCCGAGGTCGTGGGATTGCTGGGGTTTTCCCCGGATGCCGTGGTCGTGGACGAGGAAGACGACTGGGACCGGATCCCGCGGCGGAAGAAGATGGCGCTCATCTCCCAGAGCACCCAGCCGCCCTGGAAATTCGAGAAGCTGGCGGCGTTCATGGTCGGCCGGAGCCACGAACTCAAGATCATCAACACGGTCTGCCCGGTCACGATCCGGCGCCAGGAAGACACCCTGGAGGCGGCCCGCGAGGTTGACCTCATGGTCGTCGTGGGCGGTCGATCGTCCGCCAACACCAAGGAACTGACGCGCCTGTGCGGGATCGCGGGGACGGCAGCCATCCAGATCGAATCCGTGCGGGACCTGGATGACCCAGGCCCCTTTGCGGATCGGCGGATCATCGGCGTCACCGGCGGCACCTCAACGCCGATCGAGGATCTCCACGCGGTCGCCCAGCGGATCCTCGAGATTGCCGGCACGCCCGCGGCGCAGGCCCGGGCCGCCCAGCTTGCCGATGCCGCGTTCGCGGTAGCCGCGACCCCCGCCGGACGAACGACCTCGCTGCCCACCCAGTCCACGGCCCTCTGAGATGGCCGGGCAGCTGAGCGGGATCCCCGTGGTCGCGATCGTGGGGCGGCCAAACGTCGGCAAGAGCACGCTCTTCAACCGGATCCTTGGGGAGCGAACCGCGATCGTGGAGGATCGTGCCCGAACCACCCGGGATCGCCTGTACGGGGATGCCGAGTGGAATGCCCGCCGGTTCGTGGTCGTGGATACCGGCGGGCTGGAAGTCGATCCCGACGACCCGATCGAGGCCAAGGTGCAGGTCCAGGCGCGCCTGGCCATCGCCGAGGCGGACGTGATCGTCCTCGTGATGGACGCCATCGCGGGGCTCACGCCATCGGACCGTGAGGCAGCAAATCTGCTCCGGGCGGCCAAGGCGCCGGTCCTCGTGGCGGTGAACAAGGCGGACAACGCGAACCGGGAACTGGACGCCGCGGAATTCTGGGAGCTGGGCTGGGACCGGACTTACGCGATCGCGGCCTCGCACGGCCGCGGAGTGGCGGACCTGCTGGACGAGATCGTCCTGGCCCTCCCGCCCGAATCGGAGCGGGAGATCGCGCGGAAGCTCCGCGAGGCGGAAGCGGACGAGTTCGCCGCCGACATGGCGGCCGGGCGCCTGGAACCGTTCGTCGTCGGCGCGGACGGCTCGACGGATGATGGCGACGATAGCGCCGATGACGCGGACGAGGCGGACCCGGAGGCCCTCGAAGCTGCGCGCTGGGACGCGATGCTCGCCGCCGCAAGCGATGACGAACCGCCGGCGATCGCCTTCGTTGGCCGACCCAACGTCGGCAAGTCCAGTCTCCTCAATGCGATTCTTGGCGAGGAGCGCTCGATCGTCAGCGAGGTGCCCGGCACCACGCGGGACGCCATCGACCCACCGCGGAGCGCTACTCCACGCTCCGGAGCCTGAAGGCGATCTCCCGAGCGGACGTGGCGATCCTCCTCGTAGATGGCGTGGACGGGCTGACCGCCCAGGACGCCCACATCGCCGGGTACGTGGTCGAGGAGGGGAAGGGACTGGTCGTCGCGGTCAACAAGTGGGACGCCGTGGAGGACAAGACCGGCACCACCTTTGACCAGTACGTGGAGTGGATCCGGCACGAGGCGCCGTTCCTGGACTTCGCGCCGGTCGTCAGCATCTCCGCCAAGACCGGCCAGCGCGTGCACCGCGTCCTGGAACTCGCCGTGGACGTCTGGGCGGAGCGGCGGAAGCGCGTCTCCACCGGGGCCCTCAACCGTCTCCTGACCACCGCATCGGATCGGCACCAGCCACCGATCGTCAAGGGTCGCCGGCCCAAGCTGTTCTACGCGACCCAGGCGTCCGTGGCGCCACCGACGTTCGTCTTCTTCGCCCGCGACGCCGGCTCGGTCCACTTCAGCTACCAGCGGTATCTGGAGAACCGTCTCCGCGAGTCGTTCTCATTCGACGGGACGCCGATCCGGCTGATCTTCCGGGAGCGCGCCGGCATCCGTGCCGCCCGGAAGGTGTCCAAGGGCCGGGCCCGGACGGGAACGGCCTCGAAGAAGTCGCGATGACCGATCCGTCGCCGCGGGTCGCAGTCGTAGGGAGCGGCGCCTGGGGAACCACACTCGCGATCCTCGTGGCGCGCGCGGAGCCGGTCAGCCTGCTCTGTCAATCGCCGGAGACGGCTGAGCGGCTGATGGTCGAGCGACGAAACGAGCGCCGCCTGCCCGGGGTCGAGTTGCCGCCCGCGCTCCAGGCGACCGCCGATCCTGCGGCCATGGAAGGCGCGGACATGATCATCGTGGCGGTCCCGTCGACGCATCTGCGCGCGACCATGGCACGCCTCGCCTCGGCGATCCCCGCGGCGGCGGACGTGCTGTCGGTGGTCAAAGGCCTGGAGCCGGGCACCCTCCTCCGCATGACCGAGGTCATCGCCCATGCGGCGGCGATCGCGCCGGAGCGGATCGCCGCCCTGTCCGGCCCGAACCTGGCCCTGGAGATCGCCCGGGGACTGCCGGCGTCCGCCGTCGTGGCTGCGGAGGACCCGGCGCTCGCCGATCGCGTGGTGGCGCGGCTGTCGCGGCGGGAGTTCCGGCTCTACACGAACACGGACGTCCTCGGCGTCGAGCTGTGCGGGGCGCTCAAGAACGTCATCGCGATTGCCGCCGGTGCCGCTGATGGCCTCGGCTTCGGCGACAACGGCAAGGCGGGCCTCATGACCCGCGGCCTCGCCGAGATGATGCGGCTGGGCATCGCCGCGGGAGCGAACCCGCTGACCTTCGCCGGGCTGGCCGGAATCGGCGATGTCATCGCCACGTGCGGCTCGCGGTTGTCGCGCAACCACCGTCTCGGCGAGGAGCTGGCGAAGGGCCGCGCCTGGGCGGAGATCGAGGCGTCGCTGCCCGGGGTCGCGGAGGGTGCCTACACCGTGGACGCGGCGATCGAGCTCGCCGGGCGCCTGGGCGTGGAGATGCCGATCGCCCGCGAGGTCCACAACGCCCTGTTCGAGGGCAAGAGCGTCCAGCGCTGCCTGGTGGACCTCCTCTCCCGCGAGTCGAAGGACGAATTGGCCGACTTCCGCCAGTGGGCGGAACGCATCGGGCTGGCGCCTGAGTGACGGTCGAACGCGCGTCATACAGGAGGGACCGCCGGGTCGCCCGGAGTCGTGCGCGAAAGGCCCGCCGGAGGGCCTCTGCTAGACTCCGTGGTCTGTCGGGGCGTGGCGCAGTCTGGTAGCGCACCAGTCTGGGGGACTGGTGGTCGTCGGTTCAAATCCGGCCGCCCCGACCAGCATTCGAACGAGCCTGGAGGATGCCCGCAAGGTGCCGCCGATCAGCGAGTTGACCCGCATCGAGCCCGTTCACCTGGATCGCCTGGATCGCCAGGGCGTCTTCACCACGGGGATCCTGCTCGAGGTGTCCGAGACGCCTACGCGCCGACAGACCCTCGCGGATCAGCTGGACGCGTCCACGAACGACGTCCTGACCTGGCGTGACGAGGCGCTCATGCTCAACCTTGCCGGCTTCGGGGCGGACGAGCACATCCTGCTCAGCCAGGCCGGTTTCGAGGGCCTCCGCCAGATCCTGGACGTTGACCTTGACGCGTTCCGGTCCCGGGTGGCGAGGGCGGCGATCGAGTTGAACCAGTCACGGCCCTCCGATCTCACGCTCGAAAGCTGGTGGGAGCAGGCCCGGACGCTCGAGGACGAGTAGATCACGGTCCTCTATCCGGTCCCGAACGGGGCCCGGGATACCATGACTCGCGTGAGCCTCCCATCTGTCACGTACCGGCTCGGCGAGGCTGCGGTCGCCGCCTCGTCGGCAGTCCTGATCGTCGCGCTTGCGATCGTGCCCTTCCTGACCCCGGCCTGGATCGGGTTCGAGCAGGGTCGCGCCAACGCGACTGCCTGGACGGGGCTGGCCGAGCCTGACCTGCGGGCGGTCACCAACGCCATCGTCACGGACCTGGTCCTCGGGCCGCCGAACTTTGACGTGACATTTGCCGGGGAGCCGGTGCTGAGCGAGACGGAGCGGTCACACATGCGGGACGTGCGCGACGTATTCGGTGGGTTTGCGCTGACGGTCGTCCTCGCGCTCGGCGTCCTCGCCGTTGCGTTCGTCGTCGCGCGGCGCGGCAATGGTCGATGGGACACGGCGATGGCATGGCGGGCGACACGGCGGGGTGCCCGGAGCCTCGCCGTCGCAGTCGTCGCCGTCGGAGTTGTGGCGGCCGTCGCCTTCGATGCGGCGTTCGAGGTCTT
>JACVXW010000191.1 GCA_015661135.1 Chloroflexota bacterium | reverse complement strand
AGAGGCCGATGATCTCGCCCGGCTCCACGATCAGACCCGTCTCTTCGAGTGCCTCGCGGGCGGCGGCCTCGCCGATCGTTTCGTCCACCTCGAGGAAGCCGCCCGGCTGCGCCCACGCGCCGCGCCCGGGTTCAATCCCGCGCCGGAGGAGGATCACCCGCCCATCCTCGGTCAGCGGCAGGGTCGTCACGACAAGGCGGGGGTTGACATAGGCGATGTGCCCGCATGCAGCGCAGCTGGAGCGGTGGCGGTCCTCGCCGTCCACGGCCCCGAACTGGAGCGACGCGCCGCAGCGCGAGCAGAAGTTCTGATCCGCCGCGATCCAGTCGGGAACGCCGTGCCCGGACTCGATGTCCGTGCTCCGCGCGTCGCGACCCCGATCGCCCTGCGTCACGCGGGGCCGCCGTGCACCACGCGGTGGGCGCTCGCCGTCATGCCGTCAGCGCCAGCCACGCCGCGCCGGCGAACACGGCGATCCCGAGGCCCGCGGCCGCGAGCCAGGTGAGCCGGAACAGCCCGCGATTTCGGTTGATCGGCATCCACGCCCAGGCGGACCGCCAGATTCGGAGACCGGCGTCCGCCGTCGTCACGATGAGGATCGGCGCTGCCAACAGGATGCAAAGCTTGACGAGCGGGCTTTGGAGCGTCGATCCCGTCTCCAGGGCAGTGATCGCGATGAAGCCCGCGACGAGCGCGATCGCCGACAGGTTGATGTAGTGCCGCTGGAGCGGCGTGGGGGCGGTTTCGGGGATCGCGCGGAGCGCCGACGCCGGGGCAGGGGCTGGGGGCTGGCGATCGAGCACCGGCATGCCGGGCTCCCAGCGCGAATCATCCATGCGGCCGAGTGTAGCGGCCGCGGTCCGGACGGCGGCTGGGGCTTCAGGTCGGCGATCTAGCCGAGCGGCTCGGCGTTCGAGGGGTCGTCCATGACCATCCGGGTCTGGTCGGCCCGGTAGGCGGCGAGGCGTTCCGCCAGCGCCGGGTCGGCCAGGGCGAGGATCTGGATCGCCAGGATGGCGGCGTTCTCGGCGCTGCCGATCGCCACGGTCGCGACGGGAATGCCGCGCGGCATCTGGACGATGGACAGGAGCGAGTCGAGCCCGCCCAGGTGTTGGGACGGAATCGGGACGCCGATCACCGGGAGCAGGGTCTTGGCCGCGATCATCCCCGGCAGGTGCGCCGCGCCACCGGCCCCGGCGATGATGACCCTTATCCCGCGCCCCGCCGCCAACTCCGCGTAGCGGAAGAGGTGATCCGGGCTTCGATGGGCCGACACGACCCGCAGCTCGCACGGCACGTCCAGCATGTCGAGGAGCGCGGTCGCCTTCTCGAGGATCGGGAAATCGGACCGGCTGCCGCCGACGACGCCCACGAGCGGTTTTGAGCCTGCCATTTCAGTCTGCCTCCTCGCCGGTCGCGTCGGTCGCGTCGGCCCAGGTGATCTGCGCGGCCGCGCCGCGCGCGATCGCGAGCGCTGCGTCCGCCGAGGCGCCCGTCGCCGTGACGTGCCCCATCTTCCGTCGCTCGAAGACTCGGCGCTTGTCGTACAGGTGAACATGAACGTCGGCGGCGTCCAGGGCCGTCTCCATGCCGGCGGGCCGGGCGTGGCGATCCGGGCCGGAGCCGAGGAGGTTGACCGTGGCCGCACCACCGGTTCGAAGGTCGGTTGAGCCCAGCGGCAGGCCGCAGATGGCCCGGACGTGTTGCTCGAACTGGCTCGTGACGGCGGCCTCGATGGTCCAGTGCCCGCTGTTGTGGACGCGTGGCGCCAGCTCGTTCACGACGAGCGAGCCGTCACGCATCAGGAACAGCTCCGCCGTCAGGAGCCCGACCATGCCCATCCCGGTCGCGAGATCCGTCGTGAGCGCGGTGGCGGCCTCGGCCGTCTCGGCAGGGATGCCCGCCGGGGTTGAGGACTCCACGAGGATCCCGTCGTCGTGGACGTTGCGCGCCGGCGGCCAGGCGCGGGTGACGCCGTCAACGCCGCGGGCAACGATCACGGAAAGCTCGCACTCGAAGTCGAGCTCCCTCTCCAGGAGCATCGGCCGTCCGGCGGCGGCCTCCCGGTCCAGAAGGTCGCCGGCCTGCGCCATCGTCGCGGCCGTGGTGATCCGGATCTGGCTCCGCCCGTCGTAGCCGCCCATGGACGCCTTGAGGCGGAGCGGAAGACCGAGCTCCGCGACCGCTGCGTCGAGGTCTGCCCTGGTCGAGACCTCGCGCCACGGCGCGACCGACGCCCCGTTTGCCTCGAGGAACCGCCGCTCGGCGAGGCGGTCCTGGGTCAGCTTCAAGGCGTACTGGCCGGGCCGGATTGGCAAGCCGCCGCCACCGTCCAGCGCCTGCACGAGGTCGAGCGCAACGTGCTCCAGCTCGTAGGTCACGACGGCGCAGCCGGCGGCGAGCCGGCGGGCGGCCTCGATGTCGTCGTACCGGCCAATCTCGACGCGGTCCGCGACTCCAGCGGCGGGACACTCCGGATCCGGGTCCAGGACGGCGATCCGGTAGCCGAGCTCGCGCGCCGCCAGGGCGAGCATGCGACCGAGCTGGCCGCCGCCCAGGATCCCGATCGTCGCCGGTGGCAGGATCGGCGGGGTGCGGAAACCGAGCGCCCGGTAGACGCCGAGGATCCAGGTCGTCTTGGAGTGCGTGTAGCGGAAGCCGTCCACCGTGCTCCCGCCCGTGATCTCCGACTTGAGCGATGCGTACTCGCGCATCAGCTTCGCGTCGCTGCGGAGGGCATCCCGGAAGGCGATGTCGCGTGGCATATCACCGCCCCGCGGCTGGACGTGGAGGTGGATGCGGAACTCGTCGCCATCCAGCCGCGTGGCGGCCACGAGCATGGGCCGGGTCGGGGGCCAGGGATCCGGGCCGGGCTGGGGCTGGAAGCCGATCCCGTGGAGCAGGACGACGATCCCGGGGATCTCGGTGGCCTCCGCCTCGATGGACAGGTCCACGATCCCCTTGCCGGGCAGGCCGGGCACCGCCGTGCTGCCGATGTGCTCCGCGACCAGATCCGCACGCCTTCGCCGGATCACGTTGGCGATGGCCGCGGCGACCTCGGTCGAGCGCGGGTCCCACGCCGTCACGTGCGCGACGCGTCGCTCGTACGGCTGGATCGGGAGGTCGGAGGTCTCGCCTGGGCGGTCGGTCACGGGGTGGAAGTGTAGGGGTGGGCGCGCTATCCTCGCGCCCATGATCCGATCCGTCGTCGGGCGTGAGATCGTTGCCGGCCACGAGCGGGTGACGATCGATGTCGGCACGGGCGACGGCCGGGCAGTCCTGGCCCTTGCCGCCCGCGAACCGATGGCCCTCTTGATCGGCCTGGACGCGAACGCTGCCTCCATGGCCGAGTCGTCCCGGCGCGCCGCGCGGGCGGCTCGTAATGGCGCCCTGGGCAACGCCCTGTTCGTGGTCGCGTCCGCTGCTGACCTCCCCGCCGAACTGCGCGGCATCGCCTCGCTGGTGACTGTCCGGTTCCCGTGGGGCTCGCTGCTCCGCGGATGCCTTGGCGCCGATACGTGGGTGGCCGCCGGCCTCGTCTCGCTCATTGCCCGGGGCGGCTCGCTTGAACTCCTCCTCGCCCCGGCGCATCGCGACAACCTTCTCGGCGTGCCTGCCGAGCCGGACGAGGTCGTCGCCGTGGCGACAGCGACGTTCGGCGGCGCCGGCCTCGTCCTGCTCGAGGCTCGCGAGGCCACGACCGGGGAAGTGCTGGCCAGCGGGTCCTCGTGGGCTCGGCGGCTACTCGGGCGGACCGGTCGGACCGGTTGGGCCTGCCGGGCCTCTGCGGAGCGACGGCCGGTCCTCATCCGGTTCCGCAGCCCGTAGCATTCCGGCGATGACCGAACGACTTCCCGTGATCCTGGACGTGGACACCGGGATCGACGACGCCCTCGCCCTCCTGTACGCCTGCGCCTCGCCCGAACTGGAACTCATCGCCGTGACATGCGTGGCCGGGAACGTCTCCCTTGCGCAGGTAGCGCGGAACACGCTCGGTGTGCTGGAGCTCGCCGGGCGCGCGGACGTGCCGGTAGCGGTAGCGCTCGGTGCCGATCGACCGCTGGTCAAGCCCCTCCGGACCACCGAGGAGACGCACGGCCCGCACGGCATCGGGCACGCCGCGCTCCCGGCCACGGGTCAGCGCGAGGTCGCCTCGGTCGGCGCAGCGCAGCTGATCGTGGACGTGGCGCGACGCCGGCCCGGAGAGGTCCAGCTGATCACGCTCGGGCCGATGACGAACCTGGCGGCGGCGCTGGACCTTGAGCCGCGGCTGCCGTCCCTGCTCCGTGGCTGGACGTTCATGGGTGGCGCATTCCGCGTCCCCGGCAACACGACGCCGACGTCGGAGTGGAACGTCTTCGTGGATCCGGACGCGGCGAAGGCGTGCCTGGCCGTGTGGGCGGCTTCCGTTGGCGCCGACCCTGGCACGAGGCTCCCGCTCGGCATGGGCCTGGATGTCACCGAATCGGCGCGCGTGATGCCGGCCGATGTCGCCCGCCTGACCCGCCGCGCCGGCGCGGCCGAGGAGGACGCGGCGGCCCTGGCTGATCCCAGCACCTTGATGCAGTCGGGCGGCTCTGTTGCCGCGAGCCCGGCCCTGCGATTCGTCGTGGACTCGCTGCGCTTCTACTTCGAGTTCCACGCTCAATATGACGGCTTCTACGGCGCCTTCATCCACGATCCCTTCACGCTTGCCGCCACGCTGGACCCGTCACTCGTGCGCTGTGAACCGGTCTTCGTGGACGTGGAGGTGGGCCCGGGCCTTGCTCATGGCATGACCGTGGCGGATTGGCGCGGCATCACTGGCCGCGCCCCAAACATCGCCGTCGCGACAAGCGGCGACGCGGCCACGTTCCTCGATCGCCTGATCGACCGAATCGGGGGCCTGGCGGGCGTGTCAGGGTCGTAGCCCCATCGCACCGCCCTCGATCCTGCCATTTACTCCCTCCACGAGTACCAGGTACGGCATCCGCGCCCCGTGAGCTCCGCGCGGGGCCCCCAAACGCCGCTGGGGCTGGCGGCCACGCTCGCAGACACACCCGTCAGAAGATTGCATGCGTCGCCGAAGACGCGCTGCCGCGCCTAACACTCGCCCCATGGGTACATTGCAACTTGGGCGGGCGGGGACGGCGTGCGGGGACGGCGCGGGGCGGAGCGAACCGCGCGGAAGGCTCGCGGCCAGGGCTCCGCGACTACGGCTCCCGGTTGAACCAGACCCCGCCCGGACCCGTATAGCTGGCACCCTCGCCCCAGATCGCGATCGTCTTGCCCGTCGAGGTGATGGCGATCTCGCCGTAGTCGCCGTATACCTCGGCGAATCCGGCCGCGGTCTTGTAGACGGCGCCACCACCCGCGTCGGAGATCCGGACAGCAGTACCCCACGTCAGCCCGCCGTCCGTGGATCGACGGTAGTAGACGTTCCAGACGTCGGGATTCACGCCGGTCGTCTGCATGTACCACGCCCGGAAGTCTCCGGTGCCGCGTGCTTCGACCGCAGGCGAGACCGAGTGCGTGCCGGCCGCCGAGAGCGTGACCGGCGCCGTCCACGACGTCCCGCGGTTGGTGGACGCCACTGCGACGGTCGTCTGCGGGCCACCGGCAACGGCCGCCCCGTCGTAGAGGAGCACGACGCGACCGGTCGCATCGACCGCCAGCGCACTGTGGCCCAGGTAGTAGTCCGGGGTGCAGCCCGCGGCCACGCACGCGAGCCCGGGCTGGACCGACGCCACGAGGCGGTCCGTGAACGTCACGCCCTTGTCCGTCGACACGTAGACGTGCTCCTCGATCGGACTCGCGGGCGTGGTGCCCTTGTTCCCGCCGCCCCCGTAAAGGATCGAGGTCTCGGCGAAGTAGACCGTCCCATCGGGGGCGACGTCGGCATCGAAGGCGAAGATGTAGCGCGCGCTGTCGGTCAGCTTGCGCTGCGTCCAGGTGGCGCCGAAGTCGTGTGACTGGGCGACCCACGGGTCACCACCGGTGGGCCCGTTGAAGCTGATATAGACGTCCTTGCCGTCGTCGCTCATCGCGAGGACCGGCTTGTCGTTCCACGACACGTTGCCGTAGGTCTTGACCGGCGCGGACCAGGTGGTTCCGTGGTTCGTGGACTTCATGAAGACCACGTTGTAGCCG
>JACVXW010000190.1 GCA_015661135.1 Chloroflexota bacterium | reverse complement strand
TCCGCGAGGGCAGCCGGCCCGCGGTCGTGGAACTGGAGGTGCCGCCCGGGGTCCGCCTCGCGGCCACCCTGCCGGCCTGGCCGGCCGTGGTTCCGGGGGATGCCCTGGAGATCGATGGCGAGATCGAGCCGCGGCCGGACGGCGAGTACGGCGACTATCTCCGACGGATCGGCGCGGCCGGAACCGTCCGGGCAAGGTCGATGACGCTGGTGACCGCGCCGGGCGGACCGGGCCGGGCCCTCGAGGGGCTCCGTCGCGGCGCCGACGAGGCGCTCCGGCGGGCGATCCCGGAGCCGGAGGCCGGCCTGGCATCGGGCATCCTGATCGGCCTCCGGGACCGGGTGGATCGGGAACTCGCCGGCGCGTTCACTGCGGTGGGCGCGAGTCACGTGGTCGCGATCTCGGGCTGGAACATCGCGATCGTGGCCGCGACGCTCGGCGCGCTCGTCGGCCGTGTCGCGCGGCGGCGGCGCGCCGTGATCATCGCCTTGGCGATCGTGGTCTACGTCGTCCTCGTCGGCGCGTCGCCATCCGTGGTCCGCGCGGCGGTGATGGCCGGCGTCGTGCTGCTGGCGCGGGAGCTCGGACGGCCGAGCCGAGCCGCAGCCGCGATTGGCTGGGCCGTCACGCTGCTGCTCCTCGTCGACCCGCGCCTCATCGACGACATCGGCTTCCGGCTGTCCGCCCTGGCCACGGGCGGGCTCATCCTGTGGGGCACGCCGCTCGCCCAGCGCCTCGCCGGCACCGAGCCGGGTCGAGCCCGGGCATGGCTGGCCGAGTCGCTCGGCGTCTCGCTGGCCGCCCAACTCGCCACCCTGCCGATCGTGGCCCTCGAGTTCGGGCGGCTTTCGATCGTCTCGCCGCTCGTGAACCTGGGCGTCGTGCCCCTCGTGGCACCGGCGATGGCGGCCGGGGCGGTCGCGCTTGGGGCCGGCGTGCTCACGCTGGCCGGCGCGCCGCTGTTGATCGCCACGATCGGCGGGCTCCCGGCCTGGGCGCTCCTCGCCGGGATCGTGGGCCTCGTGCGGGCTGGGGCTTCGGTCCCGTTCGCCAGCGTTGCGCTGGAGCCGCCGTGGGACGCGGGGGTCGCCGTGGTTTCCGCGCTGGTGATCGCCTTGGCTGACCGGGTGTTTCGCAAGCGCGGAGGGGCGCCGAGCAGGGCCGGCTCTGTCGCCGCCGGGCGGCCGGCGGGACATCCCCATCGGACCGCCGCGCCACGGCGCACGCGAGCGAAGCGCCTCATCGCCGTCGGCCTCTGCTCGGCCGTCGTGGCCCTGGCGATCGCCATCACCCACCGGCCGGACGGGATCGCCCGCCTCACTCGCGCGGGAGTCGGATGCTCGTGGACGGCGGGCCGGATCCCGGGCGGCTGCTCGTGGCGCTGGACGAGGCACTGCCGCCTTGGGACCGTCGGATCGATGTCGTCGTCCTGTCGCACCCCCACGAGGACCACGCGGCCGGCCTGGCGGCGATCCTCGGCCGCTACGCGGTGCGGCGGGTCCTGGAGCCGGGGATGCCCGGGCCCGGGCCCGGGTATGCCGCGCTGATCGCCGTCCTGGCCCCGAGTGGCATCGCGCGCGGCACACTCGCGACCGGCGACAGCCTCCGGGTGGACGACATTCGCCTGCGCGTCCTGTGGCCGGACCCCGGGTCCGTCCCGGAGCTGCCCCCGGACGGCGGGACCGGCATCAACAACGTCTCGATCGTCCTCCTCGGCGAGGTCGGGGGGCACCGGTTCCTGCTGACGGGCGACATCGAGGAGGAGATCGATCCGACGATCCTCGCCCGGGGATTGCCGCAGGTCGAGGTGCTCAAGGTGGCCCACCACGGGTCGCGGACGTCCTCGACCGAGGCGCTCCTGGCCGCCCTGCAGCCCCAGGTCGCCGTCGTCTCGGCCGGTCGTGGCAATCCGTACGGGCATCCGACGGCGGCCGCGATCGGGCGCCTCGAGGCGTCGGGTGCGCGCGTGCTCCGGACGGACACGGACGGGACGGTCGAGATCGAGCTCGGGCCCGGGCCGGTTCGCGTCCATGCCGAGGCCGCGTCAGCCGAGGACCGTCCTGTCGCGAGCCGCTCGCCGGAGCTGAGCGCCACCGGCGCGGCGTTCCTCTGTGGTCTGCCCGTACGACCGTCCGCGGGTGCCCTCACGGCCGCGACCGATCCCGCGGCTGATCCGGCAGCTGATCTTCCGGTTGTCGCGCCGGCGAGCATTCGCCTGCCGCCCGCCGACGCCGGTCGAACCCTCCGGTACCATCCCGAGGGTGAGCCTGACCGCGGCGCGGATCGCCTACTACTGGGGCGACGATTCCTGGTCGATCGAGGCCGCGGTCGAGGCGTTCCGCAAGGATCCGGCCCGGTTTCCGGGAGGCGCTCCGGAGCGCTGGCGCGTTCGCGGCGAGGCAGGCATCGCTTTCAGGCAGATCGGCGAGATCGGCGAGCGCCTGGCAACCGGAACGATGTTCGGCGGCGGCACCGTGGCGATCCTCTCGAACGCGGGCCCCCTCGTCCGAAAGAACGCGGATCGCGACGCCCTCGCCGCGGCCATCTCCCTCCTGGCCGACGGCAACGGGCTCGTGGTGGCCGAGGAGACGGAGTCGGGCCGGAAGGAGCCGCCCTGAGATCCGCCTGTTCGCCGCCCCGCGCCAGGGTGCGCTGGCCGCCTGGGTGGAGCACCGGGCGCGGGAGCGCGGGATCACGCTCGGGCCGGGAGTGGCGCGGGAGCTTGCAACGCGGATCGGCGGGTTCGTGAACGAGAACGACGCGGACCGCCGGCAGCAGAGCCGGATCGCGGTCATGGAGCTCGAGAAGCTCGCCCTCCGCCACGCCGGCGAGCAAGGGACTGGCGCCGGAGCGGGCAACTGGACCGGCGACCCGCCCGGCAACGGAGCTGTAACCGTGGATGATGTCCGCGAGCTCGTCGCCGAGGCCGTTCCCGGATCCGTTTGGGCGTTCGTGGATGCCGTCGCGATGCGCCAGCGGGCGAGGTCACTCGAACTCCTGGAGCGCCTCCTGGGAAGCACGCCGGAGCCGGTCCTGCTCGCGGTGCTGCATCGCCGGCTGCGGGAGCTCATCGAGGTCGCGGACCGCCTGGGGTCCGGCGAGACCCCGGGTTCGCTCGTCCGCTCCATGCGCCTGCAACCGTTCCGTGCGGAGACGCTGGCGAGACAGGCCAGGGCCTGGACGGTCGGCGAGCTCGATGCCGCTCTGGAGGGCCTGCTCGAGCTGGATGCGCTGGTGAAAGGCGTCGGTGGCGCAGTGGCCGGGGACGCGGCCGTCAGGCTGGCGTTTGACCTGTGGGTCGCGGATCGGGTGGCGTCGGGAGGCTGAGCCGATCCGGGACCTGGTGGCGCAACCACGCCGGCAGTTGGACGGGCAGCGTTCGATGCGGCGGATGGCTCCGCCGGGCCGGGATCCGGATCGCGCCGCGGTGGGCCGCCGTCATGCCGACCAGGCCTGTTCCTGGATCACGAGGTCGCTCTCGATCGCGAAGGTGCAGCGGCCGGTGCCCAGTTCCAGGAGCTCGATGAGGTCCGGCTCGATGTACAGCTGGTGGCAGTCCTCGCACAACCCGCCGGGGATCCCGAAGCACAGCCGCTCGGTCTGATCCGGCATCCGGAAGGTCGTGTCAAACCGGGTCGTGATCAGGCGGCGGTTGCAGGCGGGACATCGTTCGCGGAGGGCCGTCATGGGCCGATAGTGGAAGACCGCCAACGCGCGTGACATGACCCGAGGGTACGGGGGCACCCCGTACGGCAGACCTCCCCTATTGAACCCGCAGGACCGTCTTCGCCTCCGACCAGTGCTTTTCCAGCTGGTAGAAGTCGCGCTCGGGCGGGGTGAAGGCGTGGACGACCACGCTCCCGAAGTCGACCAGCACCCAGTGCGATGACGCGGTCCCTCTCCGATCCGCCCGAGCAGATGACGAAATAGTCGGCCATGGCGGTCAGCGCCGAGAGGTCGAGGAGGACGATGTCGGCGGCCTTCTTGTCTTCGGCGAGAGCGACGACGCGCCGGGCGATGTCGAGTGACGATCGATCGGCGACGGCGGCGCGGCCCTTCCGGCGGGGCAGGCCGTCGGGGCGAGGCGTGGATGCGGCGGGCGTGGATGCGGCGGGCGAGGATGCGGCGGGCGGGGATGCGGCGTCGGTCACTGGGGCGCGGTCCTCCGGAGTGGTTCCCGGCGAGCCGGGCACAGGCTGATAGAGGCCATGATCCGCGATGTAGCGCCGGACCGCCGCCGGGACGAGGCGCTCGATGGCGCGGCCCGCTGCAACCCGCTCGCGAACCTCGGTCGATGAGACCGGGAGGCGGGGGCCGTCGAGCAGACCAATGCGGTCCTCCAGACCGGGAAACCGCCCGCCGATCCAGGCCGGGTCCGGCGTCGGGTACCCGGCCCGCGGCACCACGGCGATGCGGCAGGCGCGGAGCAGTGCCCCCGGCTCGTGCCAGCCCGGAAGAGCGGCAAAGGTCTCGGCGGAAACGATGAGGAAGAGGTCCGGCTCCCGCCCGGCCGCCCGCTCCGCGGCCGCGATCAGGCGGATCGACTCGGCGGTCCAGGACGGACCGGGCCGGTCCACATCCACCCGGCTCAGGACGAAGCGCCGCTTGCCGGCGATCGCAAGCTGGACCATCGCCACCCGGTCCTTGGCGCTCGCGAGGACGGCGTCCTGCTTGTGGGGCGGCACCCCGGCGGGGAGGAAGAGCACGCGCTCCAGCCCGAGTGCCGAGACGGCGGCCTCGGCGATCGCGAGATGGCCGCGGTGCACTGGATCGAACGTCCCGCCCATGATCCCGGTTCGGCCGGCCACGATATCGCTCATCCGGCCGCGCGCCGTCGCCGCGACACGCCACTCACTCGCGCGCCCAGGGGTCGGGCTCCCATTCGAGCTCAACCGTCCCGAACCGGACGGTGTCGCCGGGCTCCACCCCGGCCCGCCGAAGCTCCGCCTCGATGCCCAGCCGGGCGAGGTCGCGCTGGAACCGTTCGGCCGACTCCTCGACCTCGAAGTTCGTCTGGGCGGCGATCCGCTCGATTCGCTTGCCGCGCACCCGCAGAACACCGTCGGTGTCGCGGTCGACGGCGAACGATTCGCCCATCCCCTCGATCCGGTGGACGATCACGCCGGCCGGCTCGGGCGGCTCGGCAAGCTCGGCGGCGTCCGGGAGGAGACGGCCGAGGACCGCGCGAAGATCGTCGATGCCGCGACCGTCAGCGGCGGCAATTCCGACCACCGCCAACCCGTCGCCCTCGCGGGCGGCGCGGAACGCCGGCCAGGCTTCGGCCGCCCCGGGCAGGTCCAGCTTGTTGAACGCGATGAGCATCGGCTTCTGGAGCAGCGCCGGATCGTGGGCGCGAAGCTCGTGGGCGCGAAGCTCACCCTGGATGACGTCGAAGGCCCACTCGGGGTCCCGGCCGGCGCCGTCCACCACGTGGACCAGCACCCGTGTCCGCTCCACGTGGCGCAGGAATGCATGGCCCAGTCCGGCCCCGTCGCTGGCACCCTCGATGAGGCCCGGCACGTCGGCGATCGTCGGCAGCCGGCCGTCCTCGGCACCGAAATCCATGACCCCGAGGTTGGGCTCGAGCGTCGTGAACGGGTAGTCCGCGATCTTCGGGAGGGCCGCGGTCAGGGCGCCGAGCAGGGTGGACTTGCCGGCGTTGGGGAGACCGACGAGGCCGATATCGGCGATGAGGCGGAGCTCGAGTCGGAGCCAGCGCTCCACGCCCGGCTCGCCCTTCTGGGCGTGCTTGGGAGCCTGATGACGGGAGGTCGCGAAGTGCTTGTTGCCCAGGCCTCCGCGCCCACCGCGCGCCACGACCGTCGTCTGGCCCGAGGCGAGGAGGTCGGCGACCAGCTCGCCTGTCTCGTCGTCGTAGATCGCCGTCCCGGGCGGGACCTCCAGGATCAGGTCCTCGCCTGCCTTTCCATGGCGTCTCGAGCCCTCGCCGCGACCGCCGGGGGTGGCCCGAAAATGGTGCCGGTAGCGGAAGTCCCGGAGCGTGGTCTGGCCGGGGTCCACGCGGACGTGGATGGATCCACCGCGCCCGCCGTCACCGCCATCGGGGCCACCGCGCGGGACGTGCGCCTCCTGGCGGAACGTGGCTGCGCCGTCGCCGCCCGCGCCGGCGCGGACCAGGATCTTCACGCGGTCGAGAAACATCGGGTCCTATCTTCCCACGGGCCCGGAGAGGCTCCCGACGACCTGCGCGCGCGGCGCCTGGCCTGGACCTCGCCCGATCGGCCTGCAGCTCAGAAGTACTTGAGCGGGCTGACCCGGTAGCCGCCGTTCCAGATCTCGCCGATCCAGACCTCGAAGTGGAGGTGCGGGCCGGTGGCCCAGCCGGACGAGCCGATCCGGCCGACCTGCTGGCCTTCGCCCACGAGTTGGCCGCTGGACACCGAGACGCCCGACAGATGGTTGTACGTGGTGTACAGGCCGGACCCGTGCCCGATCCAGACCTGGTAGCCGCCGCCGTTGTTCTTCCAGCCCGCGTAGAGCACGGTGCCGGCCCCGGCGGCCCGAACCTTGGACCCGTAGTCGGCGGCGACGTCCAGACCGTAGTGTCCGTACCTGAAGTACTGGCTGATGTAGTTGCCGCCACCCACCACCGGCCAGGAGAAGGCGCCGCCGCCGTACGTTGATGGCCCGCTGCAGCCGCAGGATCCCCCGCCGCCGCCGCCGCCGCTCGTGCTCGGGGGCCGCGGCTTCTGGGTCGGGATGGCCGCGCCGACCGCCTCCGGCAGGATCAGCGTCTGGCCGATGATGAGGGTCGGATCGGCGATGGAGTCGAGGGTGTCACCGTCCTTGACCGTGACGACGAGACCGTCGACCGGCGGGATGACGAGCTTCTGGCCAACGTTGAGGTCGTCCTTGGAGGTCAGCTTGTTGGCCCACCAGACGGTCATCATCGAGACGCCGTATTGGCTGGCGATGCCGGTCAGGGTTTCGCCGGACTTGACCGTATGGGTCTTGAGCAGGGCGGCATCCAGATCGTCCCGTCATCCGCGGAACTCTGCTGCGGTGCGGCAGCATCTATGGCACCCGCCTTGGCAGCGGGTCCGCCGATCAGGGCGGCAACCTCCATCGGGTCCAGTTGGTCCTGTGTCGAGGCTTCGCCACCGATCGCGATCCGGGGCCCGGTCCCCGCACCGGCGGTATCGCCGGTCGGCTGGGCGGATGCGGGCTGGAGGCTGACGAGTGAGGCACCGAGGACCACGAGCGCGGCCATCACCGGGATCATTCGCTCAGAGGCGAGCCGCACGGTCAGGCCTCGGCGAAGCGCGACGGTCAAGGGCCCGCGCCGTTCGCGCAGGGAGCCCGAGACCACACGTGAGGGGTGGATGGCGGCGGAAATGCGCACGCCGAGCCCGCTCGCCAGGCCGATCGATCGGCCGTGGAAGCGCTTGGCTCGCTCGGATCGCTCGCTCTTGGTCGGGCGGAAGCGCGCAATGGCGCGCAACGCACCGGCCGGGGCGTTCAGCAATACGGTCTCCTGCGGGGACGGTCCAACGCGCCGGTGAGGGCACGGGTCGGGGGTGGACCGTTCGGGATTCGCGAATATTGAGCTGGGGGTCTCGTGCTTCGCGGTCGAAGCCTGCTCCTCCGCGGGCTTCGACGTCCGGCGGACCTTAGCACGGCCGCGCGCCAGCGCGCAAACGTCCAGACGGCCCTCCGGAGCGGGCCACTTGGCCCAAAACCGCCGGCGGGCGGATGTTACTGGTCCAGGCTCTTCGTCAGGCCGGCCAGGAACTGGACGTTGTTGTCCGTCTTGGAGAGCCGGTTCAGGAGCAGTTCGATGCCCTCGTTCGTGCCGACCGCGGAGAGCATCCGGCGCATCGTCCAGACCATCTTGAGGGTCCCGTCCTCGAGGAGGAGCTCCTCGCGCCGAGTGCCCGAGCGCATGACGTCGATTGCCGGGAAGATCCGCTTCTCGCCCAGCTTGCGGTCCAGGATCAGCTCGGAGTTGCCGGTGCCCTTGAACTCCTCGTAGATCACGTCGTCCATGCGGGAGCCGGTGTCCACGAGACAGGTGGCGACGATCGTGAGACTGCCGCCCTCCTCGATCTTGCGGGCCGCGCCGAAAAACCGCTTGGGCGGGTACAGGGCGATCGGGTCGATGCCGCCAGACAGCGTTCGTCCGGACGGGGGCAGGGCCAGGTTGTAGGCGCGCGCAAGGCGGGTGATCGAGTCCATGAGGATCACGACGTCCCGGCCGGTCTCCACCTGTCGCTTCGCGATCTCGAGGGCCATCTCGGCCACATGGGTGTGATTCTCAGTCGGCTCGTCGAAGGTGGAGCTGATGACTTCGCCCTTGACGCTCCGGCGCATGTCCGTGACTTCCTCCGGCCGCTCGCCGATGAGAGCGACCATCAGGAGGATGTCCGGGTAGTTGGCGGTGATCCCGTTGGCGATGTTCTTGAGGAGCATCGTCTTGCCGGCCTTGGGCGGGCTCACGATCAGCGCGCGCTGACCCTTGCCGATCGGGTTGACCAGGTTCACCAGCCGCTGGCTGAGGTTGGTGGGATCGCTCTCCAGGTTGATCAGCTCGTTCGGGTGGACCGGGGTCAGGTCCCCGAAGTGGGGCCGGCGGCGGGCGGTCTCGATGTCGACGCCGTTGACCGAGTCCACGCGGAGGAGGCCCCAGTACTTCTCCTGATCCCGCGGCGCCCGGACGGCGCCCGAAACCCGATCTCCGACGCGGAGGGCGAACCGGCGGACCTGGCTGGACGAGACGTACACGTCATCCGGGCTGGGCAGGAGGCCGTGCCGGCGCATGAAGCCGTAGCCCTCGTCCACGATGTCCAGGATCCCGGTCGCATACGCGTGCCCGGCGCGCTCCGTCTGGGCCTGGAGGATCCGATCCACGAGGATCTCGCGGCGATCCTCGGTCCGGGCTTCCATCTCGAGATCGCGGCCGACCTGGCGGAGTTCCGTGAGGCTCATCTCGCGCAGGTCGGAGACGTCCAGGTCATTCCGGTCGCGCGCGGCCTCCAGCTCCTGCATCTCCTCGAACTCGCTCACGGGGGCGCGCCCGACGGGATTGCGGCGGCGGGGCCGGCGGTTGTGGGATCGCGGATCGGGAATGGGCATCGGAAAAGGGTCACCTGCGCGTGCAAGGAAGAACGTTCGACCGCGCGGGAAAGGGTCCGCGGCGCGGACGAGTGGGGATGGCCGGAGTATGGACCGCCTCCGGCACTCCGTCAATCGGCTGTACTCGTTCAGTACGTCCGCCACGCGTCTGGCCCGGCCGAGGTCAGGACGAGCGGTCGACCTCTACCCAGCGGCCCTCGCGGGCGCTCAGCGCGATCGCATCGTTGACCAGCATCTCATCGTGCCCTGCCGCGAAGTTCGCGTATGGCGGGTCCGCGCTTGGCCGGCCGTCCAGGACGTCCGCATAGATCGCCCGGAAGAGCGCCCCGAAGGTGTCGCCGAATCCTTCGACGTGACCGCCCGGCAGAGCCGACGCCGCCCGCCCGGCAGGGCCCATGAGGGCCGGGTTGCGGAGGAGGATCTCGTTGGGCCGGTCGCGATGGCCCAGCCAGAGGTGATCCGGGGTCTCCGAGTCCCAGGCTGCCGCGCCGTCCGATCCGTCGATCTCCCATTGGAGCGAGTTCTTGCGGCCGGCGCTGATCTGCGAGACGGCGACCGAGCCCCGGGCACCGTTGGCGAAGCGGAGCAGGATCGTCGCGACGTCCTCCGTCCCTATCGGCCGGGCGACCGTGTCCGTGGAGCGCTCTGTCGCGAAGGTCTCCACCGGGCCGCGGGGCTCCTTGCGAACCGCCACGAATGTCGCCAGGTCCGCCATCACCTCAACGATCGGCTGGCCCGTGACGAACGCCATCAGGTCCAGCCAGTGCGAGCCGATGTCGCCGACGGCGCGGAGCGCACCGCCCTTGTCCGGCTCCAGTCGCCAGTTCCAGTCCGTGTCGTGGAGCAGCCAGTCCTGGAAGTAGTGGCCGGTAACGAACCGGACGGTCCCCAGGTCGCCGGCCGCGACGACCTCGCGCATGTGTTGGTGGAGCGGGTAGAAGCGGATGTTGAAGTTGACCGCGTTGATCAGACCGGACGCGTTCGCCTGACGGACGAGCCCGGCCGACTCGGACGCGGTCATCGCCAGCGGCTTCTCGCACACGACGTGCTTGCCGGCGGCCAGGACGAGGAGTAGGCGCGCCGAACGCCCAGGGCTTCGGCGCGCGCGGCGCCGCGCTCCGGGGTGCTGCCGAGGACGCCACGGACGTTCACCCCGATCCGCCGGAGCGCCTCCACGTGGACCGTCCCGATGAACCCGGTGCCGATGACCGCGGCACCGATGTCTGAGATCCTGCGCATCCAGCCTCGAGTCGATTCAGGTCCGGGCGATCGGCACCCGGGTTGGATCAGCCCTTTGTCGCGGCCAGGGCCTGGCGCGCCTTCTCCCAGTCTGCCCGGAACTGGGCGATCCCCTTGTCCGTGAGCGGGTGATGGACCATCTGCTGGAAGATCTTGAACGGTAGCGTGGCGACATGGGCGCCGGCGAGCGCCGAGTCCGTCACGTGGCGCGGGTGGCGGATGGAAGCCGAGAGCACCTCCGCGTCCAGTTCGTGGAACCGGACGATGTCCGACAGCTCGCGGATGACGACCATCCCCTCCTCGTTGATGTCGTCCAGGCGGCCGACGAACGGCGAGAGGAGAGACGCGCCGGCCTTGGCGGCGAGGAGGCCCTGGTTCGCGGTGAAGATCAGGGTGCAGTTCGTCGAGATCCCTTCGGCGGCGAACCGGCTGATCGCCTCCAGGCCCGTCTCGGACATCGGGACCTTGACCACGATGTTGTCGGCGATCTTCGCGAAGTGGCGCCCTTCCTTGAGCATGCCCTCCACGTCCTCGGCCACGACTTCGGCGCTGACCGGGCCGCCGGTGATCGTGCAGATCTCCGCGAGCACTTCGTCGTAGGTCATGCCGGAGGTCCGGGCAAAGAGGCTCGGGTTGGTGGTGACGCCGTCGAGGACGCCCCAGCGTTCGACCGTGCGGATCTCTTCGATGTCGGCGGTATCGAGGAAGAGCTTCATGGCGGGATCGGACTCCGTTCGTACCATCGGGGGCGGGACTGCGCGCCGACGATCAGGTTCGGATTCTACGCCCGAGCCACCGGCGTGCTGGGGCGCCGCCCAGAGGCGCCATCTGATCGGGCGACGGGGGTTTTCAGCCTTCGGTCCTGATCGACTCCATGGCCGGCGCGTTCACAGTGCGAGGCGCCTCGGGCCGGGCCTTGAGCAGCGGCTCCCGTCCATCGCGGACCGCGAGCGCGGCGGCGATGAACCCGTCGAACAGCGGGTGGGGGCGCTCCGGCCGGCTCTTGAACTCCGGGTGGAACTGGCTGGCGATGAAGTACGGGTGGTCCTTCAACTCCACGATCTCCACGAGCCGCCCATCGGGCGACTGGCCGGACAGGATCATGCCGGCCGCCTCGAGCGTCTGGCGGAACCGGTTGTTGACCTCGAACCGGTGGCGATGCCGCTCGTAGATGACTTCCTGGCCGTAGACCGCGGCAGCCTTGGAGCCCGGGGTCAGGCGAGCCGGGTAGAGGCCCAGGCGCATCGTGCCGCCCTTGTCCTCCAGCTCGCGCTGATCCGGCATGAAGTCGATGACCGGGTTGTCCGTGAACATGTCGAACTCGGTCGAGTTGACGTCTCCGGACCCGATCACGTCGCGCGCCAGCTCGATGACCGCGCACTGGAGCCCCAGGCACAGCCCGAGGTACGGAACCCGGTGATCGCGCGCGAAGTGCGCAGCGAGGACCTTGCCCTCGATGCCGCGATGGCCGAACCCGCCGGGGACCAGGATCCCTGCCGCGCCGTCCAGGCGTTCGTGGAGGTTTTCTTTCGTCAGGGTCTCGGAGTCCACCCATCGAACCTTGGCGTCCACCTCGTGTGCCCAGGCCGCGTGGCGAAGCGCCTCGGTCACGGACAGGTACGCATCGGGAAGCTCGATGTACTTGCCGACGAGCGCGATCTCGAGCACCGGCTTCGGCCGCTTGATCCGCGCGACCAGCGCCCGCCAGCCGTCGAGATCCGGGACGGCGTCCGGGTCGCCCAGGCCGAGGTCTCGAACCACCAGCCGGCCCAGGCCGAAGTCCTCGAACTGGAGCGGCACCTCGTAGATCGTCTCGGCGGTGGGCGCGGGGATCACCGCTTCGGTGGCGACGTCCGTGAACAGGGCGATCTTCTCGCGGATTTCGTCCGGCACCTCGTGGTCCGAGCGCAGGACGATGACATCCGGCTGGATGCCGATCCCCCGGAGCTCTTTCACGGAATGCTGGGTCGGTTTCGTCTTGAGCTCGCCGGTCGCGGCGAGGGCGGGCAGCAGGGTCACGTGAACGTACAGGACGTTGGCCCGCCCGACGTCCTTGCGCATCTGGCGGATGGCCTCGAGGAACGGCAGCGACTCGATGTCGCCGACGGTG
>JACVXW010000035.1 GCA_015661135.1 Chloroflexota bacterium | reverse complement strand
CGGACGTAGTCGCCCTGCGCCGTCCTGACCTCGCCGAGCGCCAGCTGGAGCCCGGCCACGTCCGGGTGCCCCAGGGCGAGCGCGGTCTCGAAGTGCGTCCCGGCCTCCCGGTTCGCATAGAGCGCCCGCGCCCGGAAGCCTGCCTGGTGGAATGCCTCCGCAGCCTCCGCGTCGCGGCCGGCCCCGCGCTCGTGCGTAGCGATCTGGACGAGCCGACCGGGATCGTCCCGGCCGCCGCTCTCTGCGCGCAGCAGATCGGCCGTCCGGCGATGGAGGAGCCTTCGTCGGGCCAGGCTCGTCGCCTCGTACGCGGCGTCCCGAAGCTTCGCGTGGGCAAAGTCGAAGGCGGTGCTCGGCGACACATCGAGCTCGCGCACGATCCCCCGGCGCACGAGCTCCTCGAGGGCGGTGATCGTCTCGTCCTCGGATCGCCCGCTCGTACCACGGACCAGGTGCAGATCGAAGGAACGTCCGATGACCGCTCCCGCGGACAGGACCTGGGCGGCCGTCTCCCCGACCGTCGCGAGCCGCTCCCGCAGGAGCGTCCGGACGCTCCGAGCCGGGCCCTCGGGGCTCCCGGCACCCGCGGCGAGGGCCTCCACGAGGTAGAGCGGCAGGCCTTCCGACTCCTCGAGGAGCGCGCCAACTTCGATCGGCTGCAGCCCGGCCTCGACCGCCGCGGCGACAAGCTCCCCGACCTCGGAGCGACCCAGGCGATGGAGCGTGACCGCGGCGGTCCCGGGCAGTGCCTCGATGATGGTGGCGAACGACGTCCCGAACTCGTCCATGTCCTCGGGGCGCCACGTGAGCAGAAGGACGAACGGGCGTCCGGCGAGTCTCCGTGCGAGCCAGGCCAGCGCCTCCCGGGAGGCGTCGTCCGCCCATTGGAGATCCTCCACGGCGATGAGACCTGGGACCGGGCCGGCCGTCAGGGCTGCGAGTGCCGCGGCGACGGCCTCGAGGAGCCGCGCTCGTGCGGCGGGCCAGTCGCCGGGGGGCTCGGTGGGAGTTCGCGGCGCAAGGTCCCGCATGACTTCGTCCGGGAGGGGCACCAGCCGAGCCAGCTCGGAAAGCGTGGGGACCGGGAGCCCGCGCAGACGGGCTACAGCATCCGGCCGAGCCAGACCGGTCCGCAGCAGCTCAACGATCGGACCGTAGGCGATCCCGCCCTCGGACGCGAATGCCCGGGCCAGGAGGCTCCGTCCTCCAGCTGCGCCGACCGCATCGGCGACCGCTTCGACCAGCCGCGACTTGCCGATCCCGGCCTCACCGATGACCGCGACGACCCGCCCATCCTCGGTCGCCGACCCATGCGCCCCCAGGACGGATGCGAACTCCGCGTCCCGGCCGACGTGGGGCAGCCTCCCCGGCGCCGGCGGCAGGGCCCTGGCGTCGGCCAGCGGCCCACGATCCAGCTCCGCGCGAGCGTCCCGGATCGCCTCGTACAGCTTGGTCGTCTCAGCGAGCGGCGTGACACCGAGTTCGCGCTCAAGGACGGAAACACATGCCCGGTATTGGCGGATCGCGCCGCCCCGGTCGCCGGAACGCGCCAGGAGCGCCATGAGCCGCCGCTGCCCCGGTTCGTCGAGTGGATCGAGGTCCACCCGACGTCTCGCTGCCTCAACGGCCCCGCCGGGATCACCACTGTCAAGGCGGGCAGCCGCAAGACGATCGAGCAGATCGCCGACAGTCCGCTCGACGCGCATGGCGCGGGCCGCCTGCCAATCGTCGAAGGCGGGGCTGTCGCGGAGCGCGAAGCCGGCGAGGAACGGGCCCCTGGCCAGGGCGGCGGCCGCCTCGAGGTCCGACGGACGAGACGATGCCGCCAGCTTCTCGAGTTCGGAAAGATCAACGCTGGCGGCCGCCTGATCGAGCGCGACCTGCGCCCGCCCGATGACGAGGCCTGTCCCACCAACTGCGGTTCGCAGCGCCGACAACGTCCGGCGGAGGGCGCCGCGAGCGGCCTCGTCGTCCGCCTCTGGCCAGAACATCGTTGCCAGCTCATCTCGCGCAAAGGGCCGCCCCTCGGCGGCGACGAGCGCGACAATGGCCAGCGCCTTGCGAGTGTCGACCACGATTGGCCGCCCGGCGACCGCGACCTCGAGCGGCCCGAGCAGCCTGATGGAAAGCATTGGTTCGCGGCGCGTCATCGCGTAACGGTACCGGACAGGGGAAGCACTCCGTAACGTTCCGGGAACGATGGTGCCCCAGGATGGTCACATGCGCCGGTCGATCCGCGTCCTCGCCGCCCTGACCCTGTGGCTTGCTGCGGTCGGCCCGACCGCCTACGCGCTGATTGCCGTGCCACGGGGCCCACTGTCACCCGAAGAGGTCCTTCTCTCCGCCGCCTTTCTCCTCCTCTTGCAAACATTCCCATCGGTTGGGCTGCTCATCGCGATCCGACGTCCCGGGAACGTCATCGGCTGGATCCTGCTCCTCATAGGCGTCAGCTTCGTGGCCAGCAGCCTCGCCTACGAGTACGCGAGCACCTCGCTCGCATCCGGCTTCCGCTCCCCTGTCGTGCTCCTGGCCGCCTGGTTCAACGAGCAGACCTTTCCGATCATCGCGGTCGGCATGACGATCGTGTTCCTCACGTTCCCGACCGGCCGCCTTCCGGCCGGGAGGGTCCGCCTGCCGGGCCTGCTTTGTGCGAGTGCGTCGCTTGCCGGGTGGGCCCTCGCCGCCGTTCGACCCGGGCCGCTCGGTGCCTTCGAGGACGTGAACAACCCGCTCGGGGCTCCGGGGATCGTCGGCGAGCTGGTCAGCGGCATGGGCGTCGTCCCGGGCGCGGCCCTGCTCGGAGCCCTGATCCTCAGCCTGGGCCTCCTCGTCGTCCGCTTCCACACGGCGCGCGGCGACGAGCGCCAGCAGCTGAAGTGGCTCGCTCTCGCCGGTGGCGTCGGGCTGGTACCTGTGACCGGCCTCGTTCTCTCCGACGTCCTCGGCGTGGCGGAAGGTACGCTGCTCAATTCGATCGGCGAGATCTCCTACTTCGGTCTTTTCATCGCGCTTCCCATCGGCCCGCTCGCCATCGGGCTGGCGATCCTGCGCTACCGGCTCTACGCCGTCGACCGGATCATCAGCAACGCGATCGGCTATGGCGTGGTGTCGCTTGTCCTGTTCGGGGTCTTCGCCGCGGCGAATCTCACGCTCGTGTCCAACGTGAGCCCGCTCGTCAACAACTCGGGGATCGCCGTCGCGGCTTCCACCTTGCTCGTCGCCGCGCTCTTCAATCCCGTCCGCGTCCGGGTCCAGCGGGTCGTCGACCGCCGCTTCCACCGAGCGCGATACGACGCGGAACGGACCGTTGCCGGTTTCGCCTCCCGACTCCGCGACGAGGTGGACCTCCCGACCATCGCGGGCGAACTCGACGCGACGGTCCGACGGGCCATCGCGCCGTCCAGCGTCGGCCTGTGGTTGCGGGGCGGCGGCCGATGAGCGGTCCTCGATCCGTGCGACGTCATCGGGTCCTGATCGCCCTGCCGCTCGTGGCGACCGCCGTCGCGATCGTGGCGACCGTCTCGGCAGCGGCTGGCGACCAGCCGTCCGGGTTAGACTGGGGCGCGATCGGCGGCGTGATCGCGTTCACGACGGTGGGCGCCCTGATCGAGGATCGGCGGCCCGGCCAGGCCGTCGGCCGGATCTGTCTGACGATGGGCCTGCTCCTCGCCGCGGCCGGCCTCCTCTTCGGTGCCGCGGTCGCCCTCGATTCCCAGCCGGGACACCTGCCGCCGCTAGGTGCGGCCCTGGCCGTCATCGGCTCCGCGATGTCCTCGGTGGTCATCGCCCTGAGCGGACCACTCCTCATCAGCCGGTTCCCGGAAGGACGCGAGCCGGGTCGGCTGGCCATCCTCACGGACGCGCTGCTCGCCGTCTCGCTAGCGGTCATCCTCACTGGCGCCCTCCAACCGGGGCCACTCGAGTTCGGCTCGATCGAGCCGGTCGACAATCCGCTCGCCGTCGCCGGGATCCCATTCGTCGACGCAGCTCTCACGGTCGCCTTGTTCGCGTACGGCCTGGCGTCGATCCTCGCGCTCGTCGGGCTCGTCCGCCGCTACGTCCGCGGGAGCTCGGTCGTCCGCGCCCAGATCCGCTGGCTGGCGGCGGCGATCGGCATCTCGATCGTGCTCTTCGCGCTCTTGTTATTGACTTCTGGCGACGAGGCGCTGAACGGCGCCGTGTGGACCGCTTGGGTACTGTCCCTGCTCCTGCCACCGCTGGCCATCGGCGTCGCGATCATCCGCTACCGCCTGTACGAGATCGACCGGATCGTCAGTCGAACGATCTCGTACGGCGTGATCAGCGCGACACTGCTGGCCGTCTACGCCGGCTTGATCCTGATCCTGCAGGGTCCGCTTGGCGCGATCACCGGTGGCGACACGGTCGCCGTGGCCGCGTCCACGCTCATCGCGGCGGCGCTGTTCCAACCCGTTCGACGCCGGACGCAGGCCGCTGTGGATCATCGCTTCAACCGCGCACGCTACGACTCGGAGCGAACGCTCGAAGCCCTCGCCGCACGCCTTCGCGACGAGATGGATCTTCCCATTGTCAGCAGCGCCGTCGTCGACGCGGTCGTGCGGAGCGTAGAACCCACCGCGGCGAGCCTGTGGCTCCGATTCGGGCGGGCACGATGACCTCGAGGGCGAGATGGGTCGTGAGGCTGCCCGTCGCCGGCTGGCTCCTGGCGATCGTCGGCGGCCTTGGCTCGATCGTGATCCGCGCGGTCGTGGACGGCACCGTCCGACAAGCGATCGCTCCATCCCGTGTGGGTCTATGGCTTCGGAGGGCCGGCCAATGAGGGACCGTTGGCGTCCGGCGGCGCTGCGATGATGCGGAGGCTGGCCCGACCATACGCGATCGTCGGGTGGCTCGCCGCGCTCGTCGGCGCAGTGGGGGCGATCACGCTTCGGATCATCGACCCGGTCCCGATCGTCCGGAACCCGTTCGGGTTTGGCGATGTCGCGCTGGTCGGGTTCGGGGTCATGGGAGTCGCGTTTGCCTCGGTCGGGGCGCTACTGGTCGTTCGGCGCCCGCTCAACGCCATCGGCTGGGGCATGGTCCTGATCGGCGTCGGGCACGCCGCGGGCATATTCGCCGCGGCCGCGACCTATTCCATGGTCGCGGTCGGCACGCAGGAGGCACTCCGGACTGCCCAGCTCACCGGCTGGCTGACCACCCTCTTCATCACCATGGGAGGCTTTCTGTTCGGCATCGGGTTCATCTTCCCGACCGGTCGAGGGCAAACCCCTCGATGGGATCGCTTCGTCCGCCTGTTCTTGATCGGCGGCCCGGTGGCGTGGCTGATGATCGTCCTCCAACCCGGACCGCTGAGTGTCTTCCCGACCATCGAGAACCCGTTCGGGTTGGGCCCCGACCTGCGGTCGGCGCTCGGGATGGAGGTCTCGCCTGTGGCCGCCGCGAGCAGCGTCATCTTCGTCCCCCTCCTTCTGTGGTCGCTCGTCTCGCGCTACCGGCTCGCAGCGTCCATCGAGCGGCAGCAGCTGAAGTGGTTCGGGCTCGCGCTCGTCGTGGCGACGGGAGCGTTCGGCTTTTCGGGCGCTGGCGCCGTTGTCGCCGGCGACCCGCCGGAGATCGGCCTGGCCGTCTTCGGTTTCGCCGGCGCGCTCGTCCCGGTTGCCATCGGCATCGCGATCCTGCGCCACGGCCTGTACGACATCGATCGACTCATCAGCCGGACCATTGCGTATAGCGCGGTAACGGGGATCCTGGGCGCCGTGTTCGTGGGGACGATTCTGGCCATCCAGGGCTTGCTGGCCCCGTTCACGAAGGAGCAGACGGTCGCCGTCGCGGCGTCGACGCTCGTGGTCTTCGCGCTCTTCCAGCCGCTGCGCCGGCGCGTGCAGGGGGCTGTTGATCGACGGTTCGACCGCGCCCGGTACGACGCCGATCAGACGGTCCGGACGTTCGCCGCTCGACTGCGCGGGGACATCGACCTGAGCACGGTCAGTGACGAGATCGTGGGCACGGCGACCTCCGCCGTCCGCCCGACAACGGCCAGGATCTGGCTGCGCGGGAGAACTCGATGACAGCGCCACGAACCTTCGCGATGGTGGGCCGGGCGCTGACCGCCCGCCTGCGCGATGACATCGACCTGGAGCGCATCGAAGTCGATGTTGTGGGCGTCGTCGGTCATACGTTCCACCCAGTGTCGAGCACGGTCTGGCTCCGGCGCCACGAAACGACCGTTCGGCGCTCTCCCGTAACGATCCCCGGACGCCACGCTGCGAAGGTGACCACGACATGACCGAACTGATGCGTCCGATCCGCCGCCTCCTGAGACGTCGCGCCGGCGCTCCGGACCCGAGTCCTGTGCCCGCGCCGCCGGTGATCGAGGAACCGACGCGCCCGACCGACGATCCGTCCATCGCGGTGGACATCGCCGAGTCGGACCCGCTGCTCGCCTATCTCCAGTCGGCATCCGGGCCGGTCGAGATCGGCCGGCTGGAGCTGGACTCGCCGGCGGTCCGGGCGATGCGCGAGGCCGGCGTGGCTCTCGTCGTGCCCCTCGTCTCGCAGGGGGAACTGATCGGAACCCTGAACCTCGGGCCGCGCCTGTCCGAGCAGGAGTACTACTCCGACGACCGGCGCCTCCTGACCACCCTCGCCGCCCAGGCGGCCCCGGCCATCCGGGTCGCCCAGCTAGTCCGCGAGCAGGCAAACGAAGCCGCCGAGCGCGAGCGCCTCGAGCAGGAGATGCGCGTCGCGACCCTCATCCAGCAGCAATTCCTGCCGCGCGAGCTGCCGAAGCTGCCGCAGTGGCAGATCGCTGCCTACTACGGCCCGGCGAGGGCCGTCGGCGGCGACTTCTACGACTTCATCGAGATGCCCGACGGGCGGATCGGGATCGCCGTCGGTGACGTCACCGACAAGGGTGTGCCGGCAGCCCTGGTGATGGCCCGGACCCACTCCATCCTCCGTGCCGAAGCCAGCCGGAGCAATTCACCGGGCGACATCCTGAGCCGCGCGAACGCCCTGCTCGAGCCGGAGATGCCGGCCCGGATGTTCGTGACCTGCCTGTTCGCGATCCTCGAGCCCGAAACCGGCCGGATCGTCCTGGCCAATGCGGGACACAACCTGCCCTACATCCGGACGGGCGACGGTGTTGTCGAGCTGCGCGCGACCGGCATGCCGCTAGGCCTCATGCCGGGCATCCGATACGAGGAAACCGAAGGCGTAATCGCCCCCGGCAGCAACGTCCTGCTCTACTCGGACGGGCTCGTGGAGGCCCACGACCCGAACCAGGAGATGTACGGCTTCCCGCGCCTTCGACAGGAGATGACGGTCGACGACTCCGGGAGCGAGCTGCTCGACCGCCTGCTCGAGACGCTCCACCGGTTCACCGGTCCCGACTGGGAGCAGGAAGACGACATCACACTCGTGACCCTCCGGCGGGCCTCCGGCGTGGCCGATGAACCGGCGAGCGACGGGCAGGCCGGCCCCGCGCTCATCACGGCATTCTCCATCCCGGGCGAGGAGGGCAACGAGCGCCTGGCGATGGACCGCGTCGCGGCGGCGGTCGGCGGCCTGGGGCTGCCTCCGGCGCGTCTCGAGCGCCTCAAGACGGCCGTCAGCGAGGCGACGATGAACGCCATCGAGTACGGCAGCCAGGGCAATCCGGACGTCCCCGTCGACATCGCCGTGGAGACGACCGCGGACGCGATCGTCGTCCGGATCACGGACCGTGCGCTGTCCGGCGCTGTCCCGACGGACGCCGAGGCACCCGACATCGAGCTCAAGCTCGCCGGTGAGCAGAAGCCCCGTGGCTGGGGGCTCTTCCTGATCAGGAACATGGTGGATTCGATGGACGTGACCAGCGACGGGTCGACCCAGACGGTCACCCTGACGATGGCGCGCGAGGAGCGAACCGATGGATGAGCGGCAATTCGGCGCAGAGATCACGGAGGTCCCGGAGGAGATCCGGCTCCGGCTCAGCGGCGATCTCAACGGCCGTGCCGACGAGACGTTGGCCAGCGCCTACGCGCGGGTCGCCGCCCTGGGGCCGCGGCGCGTGAGCCTCGATTTCGCGCACGTCGGCTATATCAACAGCACCGGCATCGCGCTGGTCGTCCGGCTTCTGGCCCAGGCGCGCCGCGACGGGCGCGCGGTCCGAGCCATCGGCCTGACCGAGCACTACCGCGAGATCTTCCGGATCACGCGCCTGTCCGACTTCATGGAGATCGTGGAAGGAGACGCCGCATGACCGCCACCGTCATCGAACTGGACCAGAACGGTCCCGCGGCCATCCTGCGGATCGCGGGCGACGTCACCTCCGCCAGCGAAGCCGACCTCATGGCCGCCTACGGCCTCGCGGTGGCGAACGGAGTTTCGGCCGTCATCCTGGATTTCAGCAGACTTGAGTACATGAACAGCGGCGGCATCGGGCTCCTCGTGACGCTCCTTGTTCGAGCCCAGCGCGGCGGCGGGCGGCTCGTGGCGACCGGCCTGTCCGAGCATTACCGCCAGATCTTCCTGTTGACCCGCCTGGACGTGGCGATCG
>JACVXW010000189.1 GCA_015661135.1 Chloroflexota bacterium | reverse complement strand
CGGGCCAGCGGGGCGAGTGCAAGGAGCGTGGCGGTGGGGTAGCAGCCCGGCGAGCCGACGAGGGCCGGCGTCCGCGCCGACCCGGCCCGAGCCGCCCCCGCCGCAAGCAACTCGGAACGATGCAGTTCCGGCAACCCATAGATGGCCCGCGACAGCAGTTCCGGGTGGGGGTGCTCGAAGCCGTACCAGCGCGGGTAGTCCGCAGCGTCCCGGAGCCGGAAGTCCGGCCCCTGGTCTATCACCGTCACGCCCTGCGCCAGGAGCGCCGGCACTCGAGACGCCGCCGTCCCGTGCGGCAGTGCCAGGAAGACCGCGTCCATGTCGTCGCGGAGCTCGGAATCTAGCGTCAGCCCCGTGCCCGCCAAGTGCGGATGGACCACGCCGACTCGATCGCCCTGCCGGTCGCGCCCGGTCAGACCAACGAGCCGGACGGCCGAATGCGCGGAGAGCAGCCTGATGAGCTCGCCGCCGACATACCCCGTCGCGCCGATGATCCCGACCCGGATCGGTACGGCTGCGTGTGCTGGAAGGCCCGGCTCGTCCATGGATGCATGATCATACATGGCTCTGCATAGTCATGCAGCACGGCCAAGCCTGCCTGCGGCCACCGCCCGCCGCGCCCCGACGCCGCGGCCACCGCCCGCCGCGCCCCGACGCCGCACCCTTGCCGCGCGCAACACCGACCGCGGCGTCAGGCGACGACGTCGGGCCGCCGATACGGGCCGGTGACGATGACCTCGCCCTCCGCCTGGAAGGCCTGCGCTCCCGTCCGCCGGACGGTGTAGCGGTGATGAACCTCGGTCGCGCCGGCGGAGCTCATCGCGTTGACCGGGCAGTACTTTGTGGCGGAGAGCTCGATGCAGCGGCGGATCGCGGCCTCGTCCACGACGGTGCCCTCCACCTCGTGCGTCACGTCCACTCGCGCCAGTACCTGCGGGTACTCCGCGCGCTGCTCACCGCGGACGTGGATCGCGTAGCGGTCGATCCCCTGGCGCTTCTTGAGGGCGATCGAGATGACGTCCATGGCGCTGCACGCGGCGAGCGCCACCATGACCGTCTCCACCGGGCTCAGCTCGCCTGCCGGGGCCTCGTCCCCCCAGGCGAACGAACGCCCGGTGCCCGTGGTGGTGGCAAAGCGGTTGCCGCCCTCATGGACGAGCGTAGCGGTGCGGATCGTGGCCATCGGGGAGGGAACCTCGTGCGGGCGGTGGCTGGCGGTGAGCGCGCCAAGGGGGCGGCCGCGGGGGCTGACTCGCGGGATCGGGCGCCGCTGGGCGCACCCCGATCCTACGACGCGTCCTTCTCCGGCGCCGCCCACGTCGCGACGGGGGCCGGCCGGCCGAGCAGGTAGCCCTGACCGAACGACACGCCGAGCCGGCGGAGCGCCCGCCGTTCGCCCTCGCGCTCGATCCCCTCAGCGATGAGGGCGGCGTCCGTCTCCCGCGCGAAGTGAACCATCCCGGCGATGAGCGCCTCGCGTGCCGCGTCCCGATCAATGTTGCGGACGAGCTCGATGTCCAGCTTGACGAACTGGGGCCGCAGTTCGAGCACCCGCTGGAGCCCGGCGTAGCCGGCGCCGGTGTCGTCCACCGCCAGTTGGACCTGGTCACCGAGACCCTTCACGATCTCGACGAGCTTCGCCGACTCGATGCCCGCCTCATGCTCGGTCAACTCGAGGACGATCGGGCGGCCGCTCGCTGCCAGGATGTCGCCGAGGTTCGAGCTCATCAACAAGGCAGCCGACACATTGACGCTGAGGAACGCCCATAGCGGCAGCGCGGTTGCCGCGCGCAGCGCCGCCTCGAGCGTCGCCAGCTCGAGCTCTGGGCCAACGCCGGCAGCGCGAGCCGTCGCGAAGTGGACCGCCGGCGAGACCCCGTCGTCGAACCGGGTGAGCGCCTCGTAGCCCGCCACAACCTTGCTCGCGAGGCCGATGATCGGCTGGAAGACCGGCTTGTATGCGCCGGCGGCGATGACGGCATGGGTCGCCGTCGCGTCAACCAGGGACGCCGTCCGACTCGTAAGGCCGGGCTCGATCAGGGCTGCCGCGACGGCGGCATACTCCACGAGCGCGGGCATCCGCCGATTCATTTCCTGCATGGACCAGCGGCTCCCGGACCCGGCGATGATGATGCCCTGCGGGACCCCCCGACTGACGATCGCGACATACGCCGCAACCTGCACGCCGGCGTCGCTCCAGGCCCGGATATACGGGTCGGCGAGGTCCTCGGGCGTCCATTCCTCCACCCATGGCCCGCGCATGGCGCGCTGCCGGAGGTAGGCAGACCGATGCGCCGGAACCAGCTGTCCGGGCGTCGTGGGTCCCGAGTCCGGCCCGTCCAGGGCCAGCATCATCACGGCATCCCCCAGATACCACGCCACCGCCACGAGGCCCACGCCGAGCGTCGTGCGCGCCTCCGAGCAGAGTTGGGCAGCCGTATCCTCCGGGCGATCCATGGAATGGATTCGCGCAAGGGAGGCGACAAGCCTGGACCGCTCGTCGATCTCCTGCTCCAGCTTCAGGCGGGACGTGCGGTCCAGAGCCCGCCCGCTGGCACGCTCGATCGCGCCGCGGATGACCGTGGGCAGGCGATTGATCCGATCATGGCTCTTGAGGACGTAGTCCTCGAACCCGGACTGGATGGCCGCGACCGCGATCTCCTCCGAGCCGGTCCCGGTGACCATTATCACGGGCCGGTGCGGCCATCGCTCCCGGACAGTGCGGCCGATGGTGATCCCGTCCGACCAGCCGAGGTGGGCATCGGTCACCACGATGTCGAAGGTTCCAGCTTCCAGCAGGGCGCCCCACGCCGCGGCGTCGGCAACCTCCACGATCTCGAAGTCGGGAAACGCCTTGCGGATCAACCGGCCCTGGAGGCGCCGGTCATCCGGGTTGTCGTCCACGAGGGCGACCCGCGTCCTCGCGGGTGCCACTGCCGCCCCCGCCCCGGCCCCGTGAGCGTCGCGTGGGACGGCCGCGGTCGCCGTGGTCGAGACCCCCATCTCGTGGAGGGCGGCCAGGAGCGCGTCCGGCGCCGTTGGCTTCAGCAGATATGAATCCGCTCCGAGCTCGCGGGCCCGGGCGATGTTCTGGGTGTCCGTCGGTGCGGTCGTGACGACGACCGGGAGGCGGCGGAGCTTCGGCTGGGCACGCAGCCACTCCAGAACCTCGAACCCGCTGCGGCCGGGCATCCGCAGGTCAAGGATGAGGACGCCCGGGAGCGGATGCTGGGCGCGGTCCGCGAACCTGTCCGTGCCTTCCAGGTAGGCGATGGTCTCGTC
>JACVXW010000188.1 GCA_015661135.1 Chloroflexota bacterium | reverse complement strand
CGCCTCGATCAGGCGAAGCCGCTTGATTGCCTTCTTGCGGCGCTGGCCGGAGCTGGTCCGGACATCGATGTGCAGGGTTCTCCCCAGCGTCTCGAGGTCCATCCGGGTGATGATGTCGCGGACGGCTTCGGCGCCCATCCCGTAGGTGAACAGACGGCCGCGGCCCGCCTGGTTGTACCGCTCGTCCAGGCCCCGGACCTCGGTCTCGCCGAGGGTCATCATCGGCTTGATGCCCTCGAGCTCGTCGCGAAGACGCTTGTGCTCTTCCTTGCTGCCCTGGGCCTGCTCGGTGAGTCGCTCGCGCTCGGCGCGGAGCGTGTCGTCCATTGCCGCCCGGAGGTCCTCGACCTTCTGGTCCACGGCCAGCGCCTCGTCGCGCTCACGTGACTGGAGCTCATCGTTGACCCGCTCGGTCTCGGCCGAGACGACGGCGCGCAGGCGCGCGACCGCGTCCTTGCCGCCCTTCTCGCCGGCGGCGACGATGACCTCGCCCGTCGGGACGAAGACGATGGTCTCCTCGGCAGCGCCCGCCTTCAGGGCCTTGACCTGGGCCTCGGCCGCCTGGGCCGCAGCGACGATCTCCTCGGTCCGGGTGGTCCGCTGGGCCTCGAGCTCCGCCTTCGTGGCGGCAAGCTCCGCCGACAGCTCGTCCTTGTTCCGCGTGATGCCGGCTCGGAGCTCGTCCTCGAGCTCCTTCAGGGCATCGCCGGACTTGCCGCCGCGGCCGGCGGCTTCCTCCTCCAGCTGGGCGAGGAGCCGATGGCGGACGTCGTCGTCCACGCCGGTCACGATGTACAGCGCGAAGTAGAGGATCCGCTCCAGGTTCCGCGGACTGATGTCAAGCAGGATGCCGAGGCGCGACGGGGTGCCCTTGAAGTACCAGATGTGGCTGACCGGGCTGGCCAGCTGGATGTGACCCATCCGCTCGCGGCGCACCTTGGAGCGGGTGACCTCCACGCCGCACTTGTCGCAGATGATGCCCTTGTAACGGATCCGCTTGTACTTGCCGCAGTAGCACTCCCAGTCCTTGGTGGGACCAAAGATGCGCTCGTCGAACAGGCCATCCTTTTCCGGCTTGAGCGTCCGGTAGTTGATGGTCTCCGGCTTCGTCACCTCGCCCTTTGACCACTCCCGAATCTGGTCGGGGCTGGCGAGCGAGATGCGGATCGCGTTGAAGTTGTTGACTTCGAGCATCGTTCTCCTCCGCGCCGCCGCCTGGCTCAGCAGCGCGATCCGGACCGAGTGCGAGCGTCAGCGGGCCGGCCGGATCCCGCGGGCGCTTGGGGTGATGTGGTGCGTCAGTCTTCGAAGCCGGCGAGGTTGATCCCGCCGAGATCGGGGAGCATGTATCCGGAGGCATCGTCCTCGGCCAGCGGGATCTCCTCGTCGTTGTGATCGAGGATCTCGGCGTTGAGTCCGAGGCTTCGGAGTTCCTTGATGAGGACCTTGAAGGATTCCGGCACGCGCGGCGGCTGGATCTCCTCACCCTTCACGATCGCCTCGTAGGTCTGGACACGCCCGAGGACGTCGTCCGACTTGACCGTGAGGAGCTCCTGGAGGATGTTCGCGGCGCCATACGCCTCGAGTGCCCAGACCTCCATCTCGCCGAAGCGCTGGCCACCGAATTGCGCCTTGCCCCCCAGCGGCTGCTGGGTGATGAGGCTGTAGGGGCCGGTGGACCGGGCGTGGATCTTGTCCTCGACGAGGTGGTGGAGCTTGAGCATGTAGATGTAGCCGACGGTAACCGGCCGGTTGAAGGCCTCGCCGGTCCGGCCGTCGCGAAGCTCGATCTTGCCGTCCTCGGGCAGGCCTGCCTCGATCAGCTCCACCCGGATCTGCTCCTCCGTGGCCCCATCGAAGACCGCGGTCGCCGCCGTTTCGCCCTTGGCATGGAGCGCCCAGCCGAGGTGCGTCTCGAGGATCTGGCCGATGTTCATCCGGCTCGGCACGCCCAGCGGATTGAGGATGATGTCGACGGGGGTACCGTCGGGCAGGAACGGCATGTCTTCAGACGGCAGGATCTTGGCGATGACGCCCTTGTTGCCGTGTCGTCCGGCCATCTTGTCGCCGACCGAGATCTTTCGCTTCTGGGCGACCCCGACGCGGACCAGCCGGTTGACGCCAGGCTGGAGGTCGTCGTTGTTGTCGCGGCTGAACTCGCGGATCGCGACGACCTTGCCGCGCTCACCGTGCGGCAGGCGCAGCGAGCTGTCCTTCACCTCGCGGGCCTTCTCGCCGAAGATCGCGCGGAGAAGACGCTCTTCAGCCGTCAGCTCTGTTTCGCCCTTCGGGGTGATCTTGCCGACGAGGATGTCGCCCGGCCGGACCTCCGCCCCGATGTAGATCACGCCTTCCTCGTCGAGGTCCTTGAGGGATTCCTCGCCGACGTTGGGGATGTCCCGGGTGATCTCCTCGGGCCCGAGCTTGGTATCCCGGGACTCGATCTCGTGCTTCTCGATGTGGATGCTCGTGAACAGGTCGTCGCGGACGAGGCGGTCGCCGATGACGATCGCATCCTCGTAGTTGCCGCCTTCCCAGCTCATGAACGCCACGAGGATGTTCCGGCCGAGGGCGAGCTCGCCGTTCTGGGTGGATGAGCTGTCCGCGATCGCCTGGCCGGTGCCGACTCGCTGGCCAACGTCCACGATCGGTCGCTGGTTGATGCAGGTGCCCTGGTTGCTGCGCACGAACTTGAGCAGTCGGTACTCGTCCAGCTCGCCGGAGTCTGCCTCGACCCGAACGCGCTCGGCGGTGACGCTGGTCACGACGCCGGCCCGGCTGGCTACGACCACCTGGCCGGAGTCGCGCGCGGCGCGCTCCTCCATGCCGGTCCCGACGATCGGCGCCTCCGGCTCCAGGAGCGGCACGGCCTGACGCTGCATGTTCGAGCCCATCAGGGCCCGGTTGGCATCGTCGTGCTCGAGGAACGGGATGAGCGCCGTCGCGACCGAGACGACCTGCTTGGGGCTGACGTCCATGTACTCGATCTGATCAGGACGGGCCTCCGGGAACAGGTCACGGAAGCGCGAAGCGACCCGCTCGTCGAGGAAGTGGCCTTCGTCGTCCAGGCGCGCGTTCGCCTGCGCGACGTGGTGCTGCTCCTCCTCGTCCGCGGGGAGGTACTCGATCTGGTCCGTGACGATGGGCCGGATCGGGAAGGCGTTGGCCTTCTGGCGCTTGAGCTCGGCGATCGCTTCCGCCTTGAACGGCTCGCCCTTGCGCAGGATGACGGCGCCGCCCTTGCCGACGAGGTCGCTGCCCGCCGAGTAGGTGGCCAGGTCGGCGTCAT
>JACVXW010000187.1 GCA_015661135.1 Chloroflexota bacterium | reverse complement strand
CAGATACCCCACGACGGTCGCCAGCAAGGTCACCGCAATGTAGGCGACGATCGGGCGGTTCAGCCGGGTCTTGATGGCCAGGCCGAGGTCCTTGTTCATCGACATCTTCGCCAGCCAGCTCAAGGTGATGACGATGAGCAGGAGGTCCTCCAGCCGGATCGATACCGCGCGGCCCTCCGCGAGGCGTCGAGGCCCGGCGCCGAACTCCGGAGACAGGAGCATGGAGAACAGGACGAGATAGAGGCCGGCCTCGGTCCGGATGAACACCAGGATGAAGACGGCGAAGGCGACGACCGCCCCCACCATGTAGTGCAGCGGCATCGCTTACTTTGCGCGCACCACGTAATTGGGCAGGCCCAGCCGCCCGAGCTCGGCGCCGCGGGCCTCGGCCTCCTCACGCGAGGCGAAGTTGCCGTGCCTGATCACGAACGTCTGCGCTTCACCCGGCTGCGCCGCCACCCGGACCTGGTGGCCCTTGGCGCGCAGGTTCTCGGCGAGCTGCACGGCGGCGCGCAGCAGCATCGGTTCGCCGACACGCACGCTGAGGGTATCGCCGCTGCCGATCACCTCGCCGTCGGTCAATCCCCCCTCACGGAGCGCCGCCACGACGGCCTGAGCCTCGCGCACTCCCGGCACCCGCTCGATCAGGACCGCGTAGAGGGCCGCACCCGTTTGCTGCCGGAACCGCACCGTCTGGTGGCCGGCGCGGTTGAGCTGACGCTCCGTTTTCTCGGCCTCGGCGCCCGCGAGGAAGGGGCCGAACTCGACGGCGAATCGCGGCCCCTGGGCGACAGCCGGGGGCTCCTTGACGCCGTTGTCCCGAGGCGCCGTCTCGCGGGCCGCCGTCTCTCTCGCCGCGGTGATCGGGATGGTCCGAGGGGCTGCTGGGGGAACGGGTGAATACGGTGACAGGGCCGGAAGCGCGGCCGGGGCGGGATCGACAGCGGCGGCTGCGGCCGCCGGTGGGGCGACCTCAGGACCGGCCGCGGCCCCCTCGGGGCGCGGCGTCGGCGTCCCGGGTGGGCGCTGAGCGAGGCTCCATGGACGCGCGTCACCGGCGAACCAGCCCCTGTGCCAGGCGGTGACCCCGAGGATACCGGCCAGGAGCAACAGCAGGACGCCAAGACCACCGAGGAGGTCCTTGGACGTCCGGCGGGAACGCCGAGCGGGCGATGCATCCGACTCGGTGTGGACCGGTTCCCCGCCGTCGTCCGTCGTGCCCACGCCGAGCGGGGGCATGCTCGTGGGAGGCGTCTTCCGCCGCCGGAAGAGCCCCCACAGGCGCGACCCACGTCCCGGCGGACGGGCGCCCGCTTCTTCGCCGTAGTAGTGCGTGTAGTAGTGCGCGTACGTGTTCCCGGCGATCTCCGACTGAACGTCGTTGAGGACGACACCCCACACGGACGCCCGTGTGCTCTCGAGATGCGCCTTGGCCCGCTTGAGCACCAGTCGACCGACCTTACCCGCCTGGTACACGAGGATGACGCCGTCGGCCTGGGCGGCGACGACGGCCGAATCGGTGACGGGGAGGACCGGCGGCGTATCGATGAGCACGACGTCGTATTCCTCCCGCACCTCGCGGAGGAACTTCGCCATGGCCGGCGTGGAGAGGAGCTCCGAGGGGTTGGCGGGAATGGCGCCGGACTCGATGATGTGCAGGTTGTCCAGGCCGGGGGACGCCATGATGTCTTCCATCTCGAACCGGCCCATGATGATGTCGGCGACGGTCCGGATGCAGTCGCGCCAGGGCGCGTTGCCGACGAGGATGTCCGAGAGCCCGGGCTCGCGCTCGATCCCGAAGAAGCGATGGATGCTCGGGCGGCGCAAGTTGGCGCCGACCAGCAGGGTCCGCTGTCCGTTCTGCGCCATGGTGAGGGCCACGTTGACGATCGTGGTCGTCTTGCCCTCCTGGAGCGTCGGACTCGTGAACACGATCAGCTTGCCCGCCCGCTCCATGCGGATGAACTGAATGTTGGTGCGGATCGTCCGGTAGGCCTCGGCGATCGGGGATTTTGGATCGAAGTGGGTGATGAGCAGGGCGTGACTCTGGAGCAGCTCGGGCTCCATCTGTGCCAGTGCCGGCCGGCGTTCGACGAGCCGCCGGACCGTCTCCCGGACGTCGATGTGCGGCACGATGCCGACGACCGGGATGCCCAGGTATCCCTCGACGTCCTCGATCGTCCCGATCGAGGTGTCGAGCGTCTCCTGCACGAAGGCGAGCACCAGTCCCAGCATGAGACCTAGCAGACCGCCGATGAGCACGGTATTGAAGCCCTCGGTGGAGACGGGCTCGATGGGATCGGTCGCCGGCCGGACGATGGTGACCTCTTCGACCCGCTCCGCCTCCTTGATGAGGGCCTCCTGATGCTTCGTCCGGAGCAGGGTGAGCAGATCCTCGCTGGTCTTCGCATCCCGCTGGAGTCGTTGCAGCCCCAGCTCGACGGTCGGGACCTCCTTGTTCTTCTGGAGGACATCGCCCATTTGGCGCGTGAGGATCTCCTCGCGACTCCTGAGCAGGGTCATCTGGGCGCCGATCTCGCGACGCATCTCGATCCGCACCTCGCGCATGCGGTCGGCGATCGCCCGCAGGCGTGGATGCCGGTCGGTGACCTCCAGGGCCAGGTTGTTGTGCTCGAGCAGGAGATCGACCTGGGTCGCCTGCAGTCGTTGGAGCGCCGGGTTGGTGCTGTCCACGAACACGCGCTCGTCGAAGGAGGCGGGGTCGATCCGAGCGAGTCGGGCCTGCGCCAGCTCGATCTCCGTCCGCTGTTGCCGGGTCGTCTCGATGGCGCCGCGGAGCAGCGTGAAGAGCGACAACAGCACGCCCGATTCCGCCCCGGGCGTGATGATGGAGTTCGCCTCGCGGAACGCCCACACCTGCTCCTCCGCGCGCTTGACGCGGGCCTCCGCGTCCTGCAGCTGCTTCTCGATGTACTTGCGCGCTTCGGTGATCCGGGCGTTACGGATCTGACGGTTGTAGTCCCGGTAGCTCTCGGCGATGGTATCGGCGATCTCGCGCGCTTCGGTCGGATTGGTCGACGTCGTGGTGATCTCGATGATCGACGTCCCGGCCAGGCGCGAGGTGCGGACCTTCGCGGCCAGGGCATCGAGGGCGTTGAGATAGGCCCGCGACTCGCGCAGCGGTTGCCCGGGCGGTCGCTCCGGGAGCTTGCCCATCCGGCGAAGCGCCTCCTCCAGGACGGGATAACTCTTGATCACCGACCCTTGCGTCTCGATGTTGTCCCCGGTGCCGATGGAGAGCACTTCCACCAGCAGGCCGGTGAGGGAGGTGGA
>JACVXW010000186.1 GCA_015661135.1 Chloroflexota bacterium | reverse complement strand
CGGCGTCCGCTTCGATCTCCACGAGGAGCCGGGGCTCGATGAGCGCGGCAACCACGACCAGCGTGGACGCCGGCCGGATCTCGCCGAACACCTCGCCGTGGACCTCGGCGACGGGGATGGCGGCGGCGGGATCCGTCACGTACATCCGCGTCCGGACGACGTCGGCAAGCGTGAAGCCGGCCTCGACGAGGGCCCGCTCGATGATCCCCAGTGCCGCCCGTGCCTGGCCGGCGGGATCCCCGAGATGGTCATAGCCCGGGTCCGTGGTCCCGGCGACGAAGCACTGGTCGCCCACGACGAGGGCCCGGCTGTAGCCGTACGGCCCCTCCCACGGGCTGCCGGAGCTGATGCGACGCCGCAGCCGCGGTCCGGCCGACGCCTCGTCGGGCATCAGCCGGCGCGCCAGCCCGCCACGACAGGATCCCGTCCGGTCGCCAGCAGCAGCGCCGCCAGGAGCGTGGTCCGCGGCACGATCGAGTCGATCTCCAGGTATTCGTCCGGCGAGTGATCGCGCCCGCCGACCGGGCCGAGGCCGTCGATGGAGGGGACACCCATGCCGGATGTCGTGTTGGCGTCCGACGCGCCGCCCGTGCCCACGTCCGTCGTCGAGAATCCCAGCCGCGCGGCCAGTGCGATCGCGTGATCCGCGAGCCGTCCGGACCGCGCGAGCTTCTCCATCGGCAGCCAGCCCGCCATCTGCTCGATTCTCACCGTGACATCCGGCACGCCCGGCTCGCCGGCGATTTCCCGGACGGCGGCGACCGCATCCTCGAGCTCGTGGCGCGTGACGCCGCGAATGTCCACCTCGCGGCTCGCGAGGTCCGGCACGACATTCGGGCGAGTCCCGGACTGGAACACGCCCACGTTGGCGGTGACGCCCGGCCATCGGCCGTTGAGCCCCTGGATCCGCTCCACGATCCGGGCCCCGGCCAGGATCGCGTTGCGCCCCTTCTCTGGCTCCACCCCGGCGTGCGCCGCCCGGCCGTGGATGTTCAGCCGGAGATCGGCGATCCCCTTCCGCGACGAGACGAAGTCACCGTTCGAGCGGGCGCACTCCAGGACGAAGCAGGCGTCCGACTCCGCGGCGATCTCCCGGATGTGCGGCGTGGAGCTGGGCGAGCCGATCTCCTCGTCCGGGTTGGCGACATACGTGATCCGCTCGAACGGAAGCTCGTCCCAGGAGCCCCCACCCAGCTCCCGGAGGACAGCCAGGGCGTGGATGCCGGCGAGCAGTCCACCCTTCATGTCCGTGACGCCGGCGCCCTTCGCAATCCCGTCCTCGATCCGGAACGGCCGCTGCGCCACCGTCCCATCGGGGAAGACCGTGTCCATGTGGCCGATCAGCAGGATCCGCGGGCCGGCGCCCTTGTGTCCCCGGAACGTGCCGATGACGGTGTCGCCGTACCTGCCGTCCGGGTCCGGGCGTCGCTCCACCTCGCCGCCGAGCCCCGCGAATGCCGCGGAGACCCACGACGCAACCTCGTTCACGCCGGCCGGCGTGTAACTCCCGCAGTCGATGTTGCAGAGCCGCTCCAGCTCCTCGAGGAGGCGCGGGTAGCCGGCGGACACGCTCGCGCCGAGGCGCCGCAGCTCGTCCGGGGTGACGCCAGCTCCGGGCGTCGACGTGGTATCCACGCCGGGAGTGTAGGCCGTCGAAGATCGGTGGACTCGGCCCTTACGGCGCCGGCGAGCCGGGCGGGCCGCCAGGGCGGATCGCCGCCCGGATCTGGTCCTTCACCTGCTCGATCCCGAGTCCCCGCAGTTCCATGGGCCAGCCGTCGATGTAGGGCGGGGGTTCGATCCGGCCGTTCACGACGCGCATGGCGCCGTCTCCGCCGATCGTCCTGTAGCGATCGGCCAAGTCCACTCTGGTCGACCAGCCCGGAACCTCCCCCCACGCGTCCATGAAGGAGGCCCAACTGATGAGGTACAGCAGCGCTGGATCTTTGGGGATCGACCGCTCGAGGTCGGCGAACTCCTTCTCGGGGTAGCTCCCGGAGCCCACCACCAGCACAAACTCGACCCGGAGCAGGCCGTCCGGTCCCAGGTTCGGCGTCCCCTTGACGACCGCGTCGACGTCGATCAGCGCCACGGCCGTCCAGTCGACCCCGTACCTTGCACCTCGTTCGACGCCGAGGTAGCGGCCGACGACGACGGCCTCCGCGAAGTCGACGGCGCCGGCCAGAGTGTCGGATGTGCGCTGCAGACCCGGCATCGTCGCGAGGAAGGCCCACATGTTGTCGGGTGGATACGTGATCGGGCCTGCGGTCTCGCCGACGGGCCGCCCACTCGACGGCGCGGACACGCTCGGCGCGGGCTCGACCGAGGCAGGCTCGGCTCCCGGAGACCCATAACAGGCGGCGGCCATCACGGCGAACAGAAGCAGCAGGAGCGGCCGCTTAGCGACAGGATGTCTCGGCGCAAACACGGTATCCAGCTCCGGGCTAGTAGTGGTCATTGATCCGGACATAGTCGGCAGTGGCGTTGTAGTCGATGGACGGGACGACGGCCGTGGGATCGGACGGCGGCTTGCTGGCAGGGATCATGCAGGTCGATGGCGTTCCCGAGCGGTGGCGCAACCCAACGGTATGCCCGACCTCGTGGCACCCGATGTAGTTGTACTTGGCTGTCGTGTTCACCTTGCTCGCGGCTGCGCTCGCTGTTTGCCAGAAGACTTGCTGCGGCTGGCACCACCGCGTGTGAGCAGCATCACTCCCGCCATAGGTGGCGCCAACGGCACATTGCCCCCAGGCAAAGGCATTGACCGAGTTGTTCGCCTCGTACACCCGGAGATCCGACGAATTGGAGGTGAACACGTTGATGTCGCTGTTCGGGCCGTATAGGGTCCCCAAGGCCCGCTGTGTAGCAGTCAGGCGGGCTGGCGAAAGCTCGATCAACGCATAGAAGTGGTTGGCGTCGTTGGCCACACACTGGCTCAGGGGCGTGGCGTCGCAGATGTTGGAGTAGCTGGATCCGAAGTACACGTCGTGGTGTGCGAGCGTCCGGTTCGCCAGCGGCAAAGCTCCAAGCACCAACGCGGCCGCGACCACCCCGAAACGCATCCGCCGGATGTACCGGACTCACATGGGACGTCCCCCGTCATCGCGCACTCGACCAGATGGCCGAGCCTCGATTGCATAGCGCGGGGGGCCCCCCGCGATGTGTCAACAACCACTTGACCGGGTCGTCGAACGAGGAGCGACTCTCAAACCCCCATCTCGGATGGGAGCCGCTGTCTCCCGCCTCCTGGCTCGAGCCGGCAGGCGACCGCCCGCGGCTGAAGCCATTCCAGGCCGGTGGGCCG
>JACVXW010000185.1 GCA_015661135.1 Chloroflexota bacterium | reverse complement strand
GTTCGCAGCTCCCGCTCGCATTCTGGGCGGACGCGGTCACCTACATCGCCTCGGCGATCCTCATCGCCTCGATCTCCGTGGCGCCGATCCAGCGGGTGGCTCACGAGGCCGCCGAGCGCGGCGCCGGCTTCCTGGCCGAGCTCCTGGCCGGCTGGCGGTTCCTGCGCGGCGAGACGGTACTGCTCGCCAACACGCTCCAGGCGACGGTCGGCCAGTTCATGCTCGGGATCTTCCTGGCGCTCACGCCGGTCTACGCCAAGGAGGTCATCGACGCCGGGGGCATCAGCGCCACCGTCACCTACTCGCTCATCGAGGGGGCGATCGGGGCCGGCAACCTCATCGGCGGCTTCGCAATCGGGCTCGTGGGATCGCGAATCGCGCTCGGGCGAATGGTCATCCTGGGCTACGCCTGGACCGGCGCCTGTATCGCGGCGCTCGCCCTGACGGGAAACCTTGCCCTGGCCCTCGGCCTGTCGTTCGGGGCCGGCGTGGGAAATCTCGCCTTCGTCATTCCCAGCCAGACCCTCGTCCAGCAGCGCACGCCGGTCGAGATGATGGGGCGACTCCTCGGGTTCCGGTTCTCGCTCGTGTACGGGTCCATGACGATCGCGATGGGCGTCGGGGGCATCCTGGGTGCGGTCTTCGGCGCCGCTCCCGTGCTCGGCGTGTTCGGGCTCCTGACGGTGGCGGCCGGGCTGGCCGGGTTGCTGGTTCCGGCGGTCCGGGACGCCTGACGGCGGCGAGGCGAGCGTGTCGCGTACACTGGCGCGCGCAACGCCCGGGTTCGACCGGACGGATGAGGAGACCCTGCACCCCCGATGACTGAACGACCGAACGACGCGCCCGACGGGCCGATGGACGAGAACGACGCCCCCGCGCCCGACACCGAGACGGATCTCGAAGGTGAGACAGCCGCCGACGATTCGGCGGACGACGTCGAGGGCCTCGACGCAGAGACCGATGGCGCAGATGCCGACGGCGCAGGCGACGAGACCGACGACGAGGACGAGGTCGGGGACGATCAGCCGTTGGTAGCTGCTGCCTCGGCGCAGGGTGCCTCCGCGGCAAGCGAGGCAACGGCAACGCGACCGATGCGCCCGAGCGAGCGCCGCGCCCAGCGGGTCGCAGAACGGTTCCAGATCCCGCTCGACCCCGCGCTCCGGATCAAGGATCGTGCATCGGCGGCATTCGTCCTCATCACCGTCCTCGTCTTCGCGGCGATCTTCCTCAACGGCATGGTCCTCGGGCGAGAAGGCTTCCTCACTCCGAGCCCCAGCCCGAGCCCCGTCCCCAGCATCACGGCGAGCCCCGCGCCGACGGCAACGCCGGCCCCGACGGCCGCTCCCACGGTGACCCCGGCACCTTCCTGACCTGAGGACCGGGCGTATCCTCGCCGCGTGTCTCAGAAGAGCGAAGATCCGACGGCGCGAGCGCGGCGGGAGATGGTCGCGGTCCAGCTGCGCGCCCGGGGCATCGCCGACGAACGGATCCTCGGGGCAATGGCGGAACTGCCGCGGGAACGCTTCCTGGATCCAGGCGATCGGGGGCTCGCCTACCAGGACGCCGCTGCCCCGATCGCCGAAGGCCAGACCATCAGCCAGCCGTACATCGTGGCCCGCATGACCGAGCTGCTCCAGGTGGCTGCGGGCGACCGTGTCCTCGAGATCGGGACGGGGTCGGGCTATCAGGCAGCGGTCCTCGCCGGGATCGGCACGAAGGTTCGCTCGTTCGAGCGCGTGGCGGCCCTGGCGGAGGCGGCGCGCGTGCGCCTCGATGCCCTCGGCGTGCGGAACGTCGAGATCCGCCTGGGCGACGGCAGCGTCGGCGATCCGGATGGCGCACCGTGGGACGGGATCATCGTGACCGCAGCGGCGCCCTCGGTGCCGGACGCACTCCGCGACCAGCTCGCGATCGGCGCCCGGCTCGTCATCCCGGTGGGGCGCCGGCACCTCCAGACGCTGCTCGTCATCGAACGGCGGAGTCCGTCCGACTGGACCGAGACATCGGAGGGCCCGGTCGTGTTCGTACCCCTCCTGGGCGAGGCCGGATGGGAGCCCAGCCATCCGGCCCGGGCGTCCTGAGGGCCCGCTACCGCGAACCGGGCGGTCGGTATACTCGGCCGGCCATGTCCCACGTGTTCATTGCCCCCCACCCGGATGACGTCGCCCTCTCGTGCGGCGGCCTGATCGCGTCGCTGCGTGAGCTCGGGCAGCAGGTCACCATCCTCACCGTCTTCTCCGGCAACGGTGGCGGTTCCGCGCTGAGCCCCTACCAGCGCGAGGCGCTCGGCTTCGGGTCCAAGGCCCTCTGGCCGAACTCGGAGGCCTTCAATCGATCCGCGATCCGGGCGGATTTCCCGGCGGACCCCGACCCGGCCGCCGTTCCGCCCTGGGCGGCCGCGCAGGACCGACTGGACGCCACCCAGGAGGACGCGGACGCCGCCGCGAAGCGGTTCTGGCAGCGGTCGTCCTGGTACCGCCGGGCGAGCATTCGAAATCAGTCACTCGCGGGCCAGGCGGTCATGGACGACCTCCCGACGCAGGGCGCTGTCCTGACCGCGGACATCGTGGAGGCCGCGGCCGCCGGCGAGGTCATGGCTCGCCGGCGTATCGAGGACGAGCGGTTCGCCTACTTCGCGGAGGCCGGGGTCGTGTTCCTGGATCTGCCCGATGCGGTCTTCCGCGGCTACGAGGGCGACGACGAGCTGCTCGGGGCACCCCACCCGGACGACGAGGCGCCCACGGAGCGCATCCGCCGCGAGATCGAGCGGCTGGAACCGCAGACCGTGTATGCGCCGCTCGCGGTGGGCGGCCACGTGGACCACCGGCTGTGTCGCGACGTGGGCATCGACCTCGTCGGCCGCGCGCCGGATTGGGTGATGCCCGGCCCCACCTGGGCCGGCAACGTCGTCTTCTACGAGGACTTCCCGTACGCCTGGTGGGACGCCTTTGACCGGCTGGAGCAGCTTCCGGCCGGGTCGCTCGACGGGCTGCCATCGCGGGTTCTCCTGACTCCCGACTACGCCGACGTCTCGGACCAGCTGGAACGCAAGATCCGGGGTATCGCCCTGTACGAAAGCCAGCTGGATCGGCTCTTCGGCGGTGAGCGCGCCATGGCCGCGAGCGTCCGGGCGCACGGCACCAGGACGGCCGAGCTGGGCGGCATGAGCGGCGCTGCGGAGCGGTACTGGCGCACGGTTCGGGCCTGAGCGCCCCGCCTGGGGGCCGCCTCGGGCGGCGCGAGTGGCTCGCGCTGGCCCTCGGCCTCGCCGTCTTCGTCGCGATCCGGGCAGTCCTCCTGCCGCTGCCGGGACTGGCCGGTGACGCGACGGACTTCC
>JACVXW010000184.1 GCA_015661135.1 Chloroflexota bacterium | reverse complement strand
CAGTTCGCCGAGCCCGCGCCCGGAGGCAAGGTCGCACGTGGCGAGGAAGAGATCCTCCTTGCCCTTGAAGTAGGTGTAGATGGCACCGACCGAGAGCCCGCACTCACGGACCACTTCCTGCATGGTGGCGCCGTGGAAACCCCGGTCGCCGAAGACGCGAAGCGCCGCGGCGACGATCCGCTCGCGGACCTCCTGGCCGTGGGCCGGCGTCACGCGCGGCATGAACGGGTCCGATTGATGAACATCGCTTCCCCATCGTAGCCCGCCACTGCGGCCCAGTGCAAGCACAAGGCGCTTGACAAGGAGAATGAGCGTTCTCTATCGTGGGCACCGCAACCATCGACACGCGGTGCCCGTGGGCGCCGTCCACCACCATGGAAGGGTCACGATGTTCAGCCGCTGGGGTGCGTTCGTCTACCGACGGCGCCGGATCGTCCTCCTCCTCACTCTCGTCATCGCCGCCGCATCGTCCACGCTCGCCGCGGGAGCGGCCGGACAACTTTCGGCCGGCGGCTGGCTGGACCCGAATTCCGAATCGGCCCAGGTATCGGACCGTCTCCAGGCCGAGTTCGGCGGGGGCCGGAGCGCCTACCTCGCGGTCATTCATGCAGACGAGACCGGGGCCGACGCGCGCAGCGAGGACTTCCAGACCGCCATCGGGGCAACCGTCGCGAAGCTCCTCGATGATCCGCGCGTGACCGGCGTCACGGGCTACGCCGAGACCCGCGACGACCGCTTCATCAGCATCGACGGCTCGTCCGCGTACGTGGTCATCGGGCTGGACATGAGCGACGACCAGTCGGTCGAGGCGGTCGGGTCGCTCCGGCCGCTGCTCGCGCCGCCGGCCGGCTACCAGGTTGGGCTCACCGGGTTCGGGCCCGTCCAGGAGGAGTCGTCCCGACTCTCGGAGGAAGATCTTCAGCGGGCCGAAGTCATCTCCCTGCCGATCGCGGCGCTCGTCCTGGTCCTCGTGTTCGCCTCGATCGTCGCGGCCGGAATGCCACTCCTCGTGGCCGGCCTTGCAATCCCGACATCGCTCGCGATCATCAGTCTCCTCGCCCGCCAGACCGAGATGAGCATCTACGTCCTCAACATCGCGACGATGCTCGGGCTCGCCCTGGCGATCGACTATTCACTGTTCATCACGAGCCGGTTCCGCGAGGAGCTGGCGAAGGGCCGTACGGTCGAGCAGGCGGTCACGATCGCGATTGGAACGGCCGGAAAGGCCGTCCTCTTCTCCGGCATCGCCGTCGCCATCGGCCTGTCCGGCCTGCTCTGGTTCAAGGCGACCGCGCTGAGCTCGATCGGGCTGGGCGGTGCCGCCGTCGTCGTCTGCTCCGTGTTCTTCTCGCTCACGTTCCTGCCGGCGCTGCTCGGCGTGCTGGGTTCGCGCGTCAACGCGCTGTCCGTCGGCGGGCTGCTTCGTCGGTTCGGCCTGGGCCGGTCCGCCGGCTCCCCGGCGTCGGCGCCGCGGGCCTCGCGCTGGGAGCAGGTCGCCCACGCCGTCATGCGACGGCCGATCGCCGTGCTCATCCCGGTGCTCGGTGCCCTCTTCATCGCCGGCTCGCCGTTCTTCCGGCTCCAGCAGGGCGTGCCCGACGCGAGCATCTTTCCGGCCGGCATCCCGAGCCGTGATGCCTGGGTCGCGCTCCAGACCGAGTTCCGGCCCGGCGAGATCTCCCCGATCACGATCCTCCTGGATACGACCGCGGATCCGACTGACTCCGCGACCGTCCAGGCGGTGATGGATTACGCGGCCGCCCTCGAAGCCCTCCCAGGCATCGATCGTGTCGAGGGTCCGTTCGCGCTCACGAATCCCGCGACCGGAGCCGCCCTCACGGCCGCCGAGGTCGCCCAACTGTACGCGGCGCCGGCGGATGCCCTGCCGCCGCAACTGGAAGCGGCGCGCACCGCGCTCCAGTCCGCCTATATCCGCGACAACCTGGTTCGCCTCGACGCGATCAGCCCGTTCGAGCCGTCCCGGCCCGAGGGCACCGTCGTCGTGCCGCAGGTCCGGGCCGTGCAGCCCGGGGCCGGCATCGAGCGCGTCCAGGTGGGTGGGGTCGCCGCGGGATCCGAGGACTTCCTGGTCGCCCAGAACGAACGCCTGCCGTGGGCCGTCGGGACCACCCTTCTCGCGTCGGCGATCGTCCTCTTCCTCCTGTTCGGCTCGCTGGCCATTCCGCTCAAGGCCGTCCTGATGACCCTGCTATCGCTCTCGGCGAGCTTTGGCGCGCTGGTCTGGATCTTCCAGGAGGGCAACCTCCACGAGTTCCTGAACTTCGATCCGATCGGCTACACGATCGCGGGCAACCCGATCATCATGTTCGCGGTCCTGATCGGCCTGTCCATGGACTACGAGGTCCTCCTGCTCTCGCGAGTCCAGGAGGCCTACCGTCGGACCGGCAACAACACTGCCGCGGTCGCCGAGGGCCTGGCTCGCACAGCCGGCGTGATCACCGGCGCTGCCATGGTCATGGTCGTGGTCTTCGCCTCCTTCGCCCTTGCCGACATCATCACGATCAAGAGCATCGGCGTGGGCATGGCGATCGCCGTCCTGCTCGATGCCACCGTGGTCCGCGTCCTCCTGGTGCCGGCGACGATGCGCCTGCTCGGCGACTGGAACTGGTGGGCACCCGGTATCCTCGGGCGGTTCGCCGACCGGCTCGGTTTCAGCCACGTAGAGGACGAGGCTGAGGCGACCGCAGGGCAGGACACAGCGGCCCCCGGCACCGGTCCGGCCGTCGCGCCGGCCTGAGGAGGATCCTGATGAACGTCGAGCAAGACCCCGGAAACGCGGACCAGGGTACCGGCGGCCCCACCGTCCGCGTGGTTGGATGGCAATGGGGCCCGGACGAGTCGCGGCGTCCCGACCTGCCCTGGATCGGCATCTTCCTCGTCGTCTTCGGCGCGCTCCTGATCGTCCAGAACGCGTTGCCGGAGTACCGGAGCCTGGGCAACACCGGCGTCCTCGCGGCCGGCCTCGCGTTCCTCCTGGTGTGGCTCCTGCGGCGCGGGACGGTGGCGCTCTACCTCGGCGCGTTCCTGACGGCCGCGTCGCTACCCGGGACGCTGCAGGGACTCGGCTACGAGCTCGGGACCGGCTGGGGGACGATGTTCTTCGGCGTCGCCCTGCTGTTCATCGCCCTGGTCCGCGCCGGCGGTCGAGGCGGCTGGGGCTGGCAGGCGATCGGCGGCGCTGTGCTGGTGCTCCTCGCCTCGTCCGAGATCGCGGTACCGTCCGTCGGCAACCTCGTCCTGCCGGCGCTGCTCGTCGTCCTCGGCGTGATCCTCCTCGTTCGAGGCCGTCGCTAGGGGTCAGGCCCCGGCGGGGGCCGCCGCAAC
>JACVXW010000183.1 GCA_015661135.1 Chloroflexota bacterium | reverse complement strand
GCCCCCGGTGAGGCGTTGAGACCCTTGACGATCCGGGTGGCATTGCCGCGCGCCGCCGGGTCGAACTGGTCCCGCAGGAGCTGGTCCACCATCGTCGGCTCGATCCGCCCGATAGCCTCCTGGGGCGTGATGATCCCCTCGGCGACCATGTCGACGGCAATCTTCACGGCGGCGGCGGCGGTACGCTTCGCCGACCGTGTCTGGAGCATGTACAGCTTGCCCCGCTCGATCGTGAACTCCAGGTCCTGGACATCGCGGTAGTGGCGTTCCAGCCGCTCCCCGATGCGCCGGAACTCGCCGTAGGCGTCGGGCATCTCGGCGGCCAGTTCGGCGATCTTCGCGGGGGTCCGGATGCCGGCCACCACGTCCTCGCCCTGGGCGTTGACGAGGTACTCGCCGAAGAGGACCTTCTCGCCGGTGTTCGGGTCCCGGGTGAAGGCGACACCGGTGCCGGAATCGCTGCCCATGTTGCCGAAGACCATCGTCACGACGTTGACCGCCGTGCCGAGGTCGTGGGCGATCTTCTGGTTGTCGCGGTAGTCGCGGGCGCGCTTGCCGAACCAGCTCGCGAAGACGGCCTTGATCGCAAGGTCCAGCTGCTCGTTCGGGTCCTCCGGGAATTCCCGGCCCGTCGTCGCCCGGACGATCGACCTGAACTCGGCCGCGACCGCCTTGAGGTCGCCGGCGTCGAGGTCCGTATCCAGCGTCACGCCGCGCGCCTGCTTGCGCGCCTCGAGCGCATGATCGAAGCGCTCGCCCGGGACGTCGAGCACGATCCGGCCGAACATCTGGATGAACCGCCGGTAGGCGTCCCAGCCGAAGCGCTCGTTGCCCGTAAGCCTGACGAGGCCCTGGAGCGTTGCCTCGTTGAGGCCGAGGTTGAGGACCGTATCCATCATCCCCGGCATCGAGAACTTCGCCCCGGAGCGGACCGAGACGAGGAGCGGGTTGGCCGCGTCGCCGAAGCCCTTGCCCGTCCGGGTCTCGACCTCGCGCATCGCCTCGAGGACGTCGGCCCACAGGCCGTCCGGCAGGCGCTCGCCGGCCGCGAAGTAGTCATTGCAGGCTTCCGTCGTGACCGTGAAGCCGGGCGGGACCGGCAGGCCGGCACTCGTCATCTCGGCCAGGCCGGCACCCTTGCCCCCGAGCAGGTCGCGCATCGTCGAGTCACCCTCGGCGGTCCCGGCCCCCCACGCGTAGATGTAGCGCTTGGCGGCCTCGTGGGCGCGATCGGTCCGGGCGGCGGTGGCCATCTGGGGCGGGCTCCTTCGTGGTCGGCGGGCGGGCGGGGCGCGCCGGGCGGGCGGGCATCGCCACATCGATCGATCAATGTCGTGGGGGATTGTACCGTTCGATCGTGGTCCGGCCGCCGGGAGCCCATCGCCGTCGGCGACGCGCGGGTACCATCGGGGCGCGAAACCCCCGTCGAAGGTGACCTCCGCCAATGACCGACCCGGATCTCCGCGCCATCGCGCCCACCGACGAGCGCTACAACGCCCGGCTCATCGCTCGCTCCGACGAGACGGAGTCGCTCGCCTACGTGACCGTGAAGTTCGACGGACCGGGCGTCCCGTTCGAGTCAGGGCAGTACATGACGATCGGGGTCATGGCCGACGGCCGCCTTGTCCAGCGCCCGTATTCCGTGGCCTCTGACCCCGGCGTATGTGACGCGGATGGATACGAGCTGTACATCCGCCTCGTGAACGGCGGGCAGTTCACGCCACTCCTGTGGCGCCTGCCTGTCGGCCACCGGATGCGGATGATCGGCCCGAAGGGCAAGTTCACCCTCCTCCCCGACGATGACCGGATCCACCTGTTCATCTCGTCCGGGACGGGCAATGCTCCGTTTGTCTCGATGATGCGCATGCTGAGCCGCGAGGGGCGGCCCCGGCGAGCCGTCTTCCTCAACGGGGTCTCCTACCAGCACGAACTGGGCTACAGGGCCCTCGTGGAGGGCTGGGCGGCCGGCGGCTCATACCCCGTGACCTACATCCCCACGGTCTCGCGCGCCTCCGCCCCCGAGAACGTGGGCTGGACGGGGCGCTGGGGCCGCGTCGAGTCGATCGTGGCGCCGATCTGCGACGAGCTCGGGCTCACGCCGGCCAATTCGATCGCCTACATCTGCGGCAACCCGGACATGATCCTGGCCGCCGAGCAGACGCTCCTGGCCCGCGGCTACCCCGAGGGGCAGGTCAAGACCGAGCTCTATTGGCCCAAGGGCAAGGAGCCGCGAGGCGGCGGCTCTGGGGCGTAACAGCCATCGGCGGCGACGACGACGGCGACGACGGCGCCGCGCTCAGCCCCGGGCGCTATCCATCCGGTCCAGGATCGCGCGCTTGACGCCCTCAAGCGGGATCCGCTCCTGGGTCATGGTGTCACGGTCGCGCACGGTCACCGCCAGGTCCTCGAGGGAGTCGACGTCCACCGTGACGCACCAGGGCGTCCCGATTTCGTCCTGGCGGCGGTAGAGCTTCCCGATCGCGGCCGTGTCGTCGTAAACGGTCATCATGTCGCGCTTGAGGTCGGCCAGGATCCGGTGGCAGAGCTCCACGATCTCCGGGCGCTTCTTCAGGAGCGGCAGGACCGCGACCTTGTACGGTGCGAGATCCGGATGGAGGGCCAGCGACACCCGCCGCTCCCCGCGGACCTCCTCCTCGCGATAGGCGTCGATCAGGAACGTGAATGCCGCGCGATCCGCGCCTGCGGCCGTCTCCACGACCCACGGGATGAAGTGCTCCTCGGTCGCCGGGTCGAAGTACTCGAGGTTCTCCCCGGAGGCCTCGGCGTGGCGGGAAAGGTCGAAGTCGCCGCGGTTGTGGACCCCCTCGAGCTCCTTCCAGCCGAACGGGAACCGGTACTCGACGTCCACGGCCTTCTTGGCGTAGTGCGCCAGCTCATCCGGCGCGTGCTCACGGAGGCGGAGGCGCTCGGGAGCAACCCCGAACTGCTCGTACCAGGCCTTCCGCCGTGGCAGCCACTCCTCGAACGCCGCGGCGGCCGCCTCGCCCGGCCGGACGAAGTACTGCATCTCCATCTGCTCGAACTCGCGCATCCGGAAGACGAAGTTGCCGGGGCTGATCTCGTTGCGGAAGCTCTTCCCGATCTGGGCGATCCCGAACGGCACTTTCTTCCGCGAGCTCTGCTGGACGTTCTTGAAGTTGACGTAGCTGCCCTGGGCGGTCTCCGGCCGGAAGTAGACGACCGATGCCTCGTCCTGAACCGGCCCCATGTACGTCTGGAACATCAGGTTGAACCGGCGCGGCGGGGAGAGCGGGCCAGCGTCGTTCGGGCAGGCGAGCCTGAACCGCTCGATGACCGTCGGGTCGGAGAGGTCGGCAACCGCCAGGCCCT
>JACVXW010000182.1 GCA_015661135.1 Chloroflexota bacterium | reverse complement strand
CGGCCGCTCAATCCGGACCACCGGCGACCACAAGTTCCTCACTGACGGCGGCGCCTGGAAGCAGATCGACGAGCTCACCCCGGGCACGGACCGCGTCGAGATCCGCGAGTCGGGCAATCCCGTCCGGTTCGATTCGTCGCCCGAGGATGTCCGCCGCTGGCAGATGCTCGGCTGGATGACCGGCGACGGCGTCTTCTCGAAGGACGTCGCCGCGCTTGTGTTCGGCCCAGACGAGGCGCCTACGGCCGACAAGATGACCGACGAGTTCAATCGACTCCTCGCCGAATCCCGGGCGCAGGAGGAAGCCGTCGAAGGGTTCGAGCGGGCAATCCGCCCGGGCACCACGCTTACGAACGATGGCATCTTCCCGCCCGCCGGGAACCGTAGGTCGACGAGCATCTCGACCCAGGCCAACGGTGTCATGCAGGTCAGCTCGAGCGCCGGCGTCCTCGTCCGGATGCTCGAGGATCGCTACGGCATGCACCAGGGCACGGCCATCCACAAGGACGTCCCGACCGAGGTCCACCGCGTCGCCGACGACCTGAAGGTTGCTTACCTCCAGGGCCTGTTCTCCGCGGACGGCACGATGTTGCAGGCTGCCGCGGCCACCGAGCCTCAGGTCATGCTGGCCTCGTCCGCTCCAGACCTCGTCCGCTCGGTCCAGCTTCTCCTTTCGGACCTCGGCATCACGAGCCGCGCGACCTGGATCCACCCGAAGGGTCGAGCCAATCCGCAGGCGCAGCTCCACATCTACAACCAGGCGGCTCGCGCGTACATGTCCCTGGTCGGCTTCCCGCTGTCGGAGCGGAAACAGGCCAAGGTGGCTGCGACGCTCGCCCGGTCGTTCGACGGCGCCCTCAAGAACCCCCGAGCCACGACGGTCGTCTCGATCGTCCCCGACGGTATCGAGACCGTGTACGACGTCACGGAGCCCGTCACCCACTCGCTGATCGCCGAGGGGCTCATCGCCCACAACTGCAACCTGGCCAGCGTCAACCTCATGACGTTCGTCAACGCGGACGGCGCGTTCAACGTCGAGGACTACAGGTACGCCTGCCGCGTCACGATCACCGCCCAGGAGATCCTCGTCGACAACGCGGGATACCCGACGCCGAAGATCGAGGAGAACTCCCACCGGTTCCGGCCGCTCGGGATCGGCTACGCAAACCTCGGCGCACTGCTGATGTCACGCGGCCTCGCCTACGACAGCGACGAAGGTCGCAACTTCTCCGGCGCGCTGACCTCGATCATGACGGCGGAGACGTACCGCCAGAGCGCCACGATCGCCCGCGACCATGGCGGCCCGTTCATCGAATACGAGAAGAACCGCGAGCCGTTCCTCCGCGTCATCGGGATGCACCGCGACGCTGCGCACGAGATTCCGGAGGCTGGCGTACCCACCGACGTCGGGGCTGCGGCCCGGGAGTTGTGGGACGAAACGCTCGCTCTTGGCGAGCAACACGGCTACCGAAACGCGCAGATAAGTCTCCTCGCCCCAACCGGCACTATTTCGTTCATGATGGATTGCGATACCACCGGCGTGGAGCCGGACATCGCGCTGATCAAGTACAAGAAGCTCGTCGGCGAGGGCTTCATCAAGATCGTCAACCAGACGGTCCCGGCCGCCCTGCGCAAGCTCGGCTACAGCCCCGACGACGTCGAGGCCATCGTCGCCTACCTCAACGAGCACGAGACGATCGAGGGCGCCCCGGGCCTCAAGCCCGAGCACCTGCCGGTCTTCGACTGCGCCTTCAAGCCCACGAACGGCGTGCGGTCCATCCACTACATGGGCCACGTCCGGATGATGGGCGCCATCCAGCCGTTCCTGTCCGGTGCCATCAGCAAGACCGTGAACATGCCGGAGGCCGCCACGGCGGACGAGATCGAGCAGGTCTATCTCGAAGGCTGGAAGCGGGGCCTCAAGGCGATCGCGATCTACCGCGACAACAGCAAGCGATCCCAGCCGCTCAGTACCGGCAAGAAGAAGGATGGCGACGTCGCCATCTCCGAGGCAGACTCGGTGGTCATCGAGGGACTGAAGAAGCAGCTGGCGGTCGCCCAGGCGGAGGCGGTCAAGCCGCACCGTCGCCGACTGCCGGCCGAGCGAAGCGCCGTGACCCATCGCTTCGACATCTCCGGTCACGAGGGCTACATCACTGTCGGGCTCTACCCGGACGGCCAGCCCGGCGAGATCTTCCTGAAGATGGCCAAGGAGGGGTCTACGGTCTCGGGACTCATGGATACCTTCGCGACCACGGTCAGCGTGGCGCTCCAGTACGGCGTGCCGCTCAAGGACCTCGTCAACAAGTTCGCCCACGTCCGGTTCGAGCCGAGCGGTTTCACGGGGAACGCGGAGATCCCGATCGCCAAGTCGCTCGTGGACTACATCTTCCGGTGGCTCGGGTCGCGGTTCCTGTCGGACGACGACAAGGCGAATCTCGGACTCATCGATCGTGCTGGGTACGAGTCACAGCCAGCCTTCGGCAGTGGCGGTACTCCCGGCCTGCTCGCCGGTGCGGGTCCCGCTCCGCTCGACAAGCTCGCGGCCGGGACGCCTGCACCGTCGGCGGCGGCCGGCTCACCTGCCGATCAGCCGCAATCAGGATCCCCCTCCGGCGAGGGCACGACCGGCGACGCACCGCCCAAGGCAACTGCCGTCGCCACCGGCGCAGCTGAAGGGAAGGAGGGTGTGGCCGAACTATCGGTCATTGCCACCAATGGGCATGCGGCGAATGGGCATGGGAAGGCAGCCAACGGGAACGGGGGCGGCGGGATCACGCTTGCGCTCGGGAACGTGAAGGTCGCCTTCGCCACCCAGGGCGACGCCCCCGCCTGCATGGACTGCGGCGCGATCATGGTCCGCAACGGGTCCTGCTACAAGTGCCTCAACTGCGGCAGCACGAGCGGCTGCAGCTGAGCCCTGCGCAGCCGATAAACGGACGTGATCGAACGGATCCGCTCAGGCCCGGAATCGCCCCGAGGCCCCGGCGGGAGAGGTGGGTCGGGTTCTGCCCGGAAACCCGCAACGCCGGACGACTCGGCGATCTACCGGCTTCGGTCCCGGTATCGTCCGGCCGGCGTTCGTGTCCTGTTCGTCGGTGAGTCGGCGCCGGCCGGCGGGACGCACTTCTATCTCGCCAACTCGAACCTCTTCCGTGCGACCAGGGAGGCATTCGGTCTCGGGCTGGACCTTCCAAGTCCGCCGGATGGGAGTGCCTTTCTCGAGTGGTTCCAGGGGCTCGGCTGCTGGCTCGTGGACATCGCCGAACGCCCGGTGAATCGCCTGCCCACCGTCGAACGCGAAGCGTCGGTCAGTCAGGCGTGCGGCCGCGCTCGCCGGCATCGATGAGCGGTCGATCGACGTCCTCCCCTTCCCGATCCGGCAGTGGCGTTCGACCTACGTGGAACAACTCGCGGGGATCATGCGCCACCTTGGGGCCAAGCCCGGACCGTCACCGCTGTCGCGAGCGGCCGGCGCGCCCCTCGAAGTGGGCGCAGCCACACGCGAGGCAGCCGTGCCGTACGGGGCCGCAACGCTCCACGACGTCGTGGCACAGGTGCTGCGAGAGCACGGCGGCGCCTGGCTCAAGGCGAGCCAGATCGCTCGCGAGATCGGCGAACGGGACCTGTGGCGTCGACCCAGCGACGGTGCGCACCCGCGCGGCAGCCAGATCAGCGCTCGTGTCCGGCAGTACCCGTCCATGTTCCAGTCATCCGATCTGGGCATTCGTCTCCGAACCGAATAGCGTTTCGGGTCATGGGGCGGGTCGGCTACCTCGGCAGCAGTGACGGAAGCAGGCCCTCGAGGTTGGCCGGCCGCTCGAAGTAGTGCGGGTGGGTGATCTTCACCGTCTCGAGCGGACCCGACGCCACCGCGGAACAGCTGACGGCGCTACGGGAAGACTCGTTCTGGGGCCGCGAGAAGGCGGACCTCGTCTACCCGATCGCGCTCGCCAACCTCGTCCTCCACGGGATCGACCAGCCCCACATCTGGCACGGAAACACGCTCACCGGCCAGGTGTCCTACGACGGCCTGTTCCTCGGCGCGCCGCCGCTGTACGACGTGATCCTCATGAACCCGCCGTTCGGTGGAAAGGAGGGCCGGGAAGCCCAGACGCAGTTCGCCTACAAGACGAGCGCCACGCAGCTCCTCTTCCTCCAGCACGTGATCAACTCGCTCAAGCCCGGCGGGCGCTGCGGGATGGTCATCGATGAGGGCGTCCTGTTCCGGACCACGGAAACGGCGTTCGTCCAGACCAAGCGCAAGCTCCTCGACGACTGCGACCTGTGGTGCATCGTGTCCCTGCCGCCGGGGGTCTTCTCGTCCGCGGGCGCCGGCGTCAAGACGAACCTCCTCTTCTTCACGAAGGGCGGTCCGACCGAGCGGGTCTGGTACTACGACCTCTCCGACATCAAGGTCACCAAGAAGCAGCCGCTCACGATCGAGCGTTTCGAGGAGTTCTTCACGCTCCTGCCGTCACGCGGCGACTCGGACCACTCGTGGACGGTCACCCGCGAGGCCATCGAGGCGCGCAACTTCGACCTGAAGGCGGTCAACCCGAACGCGAAGTCCACCGAGGACACGCGGACGCCGGAGGAGCTGCTCGACATCATCGAGGCGCAGGGTCGCGAGGTCGATGCCGCAATCGCGGAGCTGCGGCGGTTGCTGGCGGATAGGTAAGGGTCGCTCAGCCGCACATCGACGTTCGGGTAGCCCCGCGCGCTGGTCCTCATGTTTGCCCCGGACCCACTGTTTCATTGCCGGGTTACGGCCGCCCCGTCGCGCTTGCGATCAGTGCGACAGCGCCGTTCTGGCTCGCTGCGCGCCAGGCCCGTGTCGCCACGGCGCTTGGAGCGGCCCACGGCGCGCCCGGTCGGGCGATGCCGAAACCCTGGGCAAGGATCGGGAACCCGGTCTCCGTAAGGACGGAGAGATCGGCCGGCGTCTCCACGCCCTCGGCGACCAGCGTCGCTCCGATTTCGGCCGTGAAACCGTTGATCGCCCGGAGGAACGCCAGGACCGTCTGGCGACTGCGCATGCCTCGGATCAGATAGGCGTCCAGCTTCACGAACGCCGGCTGGAGCTCGATCACGTGCCGCATCGACGCGAAGCCGGCGCCGGCATCGTCGACGGCGAAGCGCACACCGCGGTCGAGGTACGGCGCCATCGCCATACGCAAGGCACGGTAATCGTGGACGGCCTCCTCCTCGGTCAGCTCCACGACAAGGCGCATCGGATCCGCCGCTGCGAACGCAGCCGCAACGGCCGGAT